>NZ_NSFU01000011.1:0-283135 GCF_002294875.1 Mesorhizobium sp. WSM4312
CTCCTCCGGATTGCCTTCCAGCACCATGACCATGTCGTCGACGGCCTTGGAGATGCCGCCGGAGAAATCGCCGGCGCGGAACGCCGGCACCATGTCGTTTTCGATGATCAGCTTGGTGTGCAGGTCGGTCAGCGTGCCTTCCAGCCCGTAGCCGACCTCGATGCGCATCTTGTGGTCGTTCTTGGCGACCAGCAGAAGCACGCCGTTGTTCTCGCCGGCCTGGCCAAGCTTCCAGAAGCGGAACAGCCGGTTGGCGTAGGGCTCGATCTCCTCGCCGCCGAGGCTGGGGATGGTGGCGACGACGATCTGGTCGGACCCCTTTGTCTCGAAATCGGCGAGCTTCTGTGTCAGCGCCGCCTTGGTGCCGGCATCGATGATGCCGGCATTGTCGACGACGCGGCCGGTCAGCGCTGGCAATTCGGCGGCAAAAACCGCGAAGCAGGACAACAGCAGCGCCAGAACGGCCAGGACAACGTGGATCGTCGTGTTGAAACGGCCGGGCCTCGGCAAGCGGCGCGTCGTCATGCCTTCACCAACTTCCCGAGGAGCCGCCGCCGCCGGACGAACCGCCGCCGCCGGAAAAGCCACCGCCGCCCGAAGACCAGCCGCCGCCGGAACTGCCGGAGGACCAGCCGCCACCCGAGGAGGAGCGCCGGCCGGGCTCGAACGTCATGCCGAGCCAGCGATAGCGGCCGGGTCCAAGCTTCTTGCCGAAGATCGGCGGCAGGATGGAGGCGGCGATGCTGCCGAAGAAGATGATCGCCCAGATGCTGATGAAAATGGCGAAGAACAGGTCGTCGGAATTGAACGGCGCCTGCTGGTTGCGCTTGCCGCGCGCTTCCAGCTCCTCCGGATTGCCTTCCAGCACCATGACCATGTCGTCGACGGCCTTGGAGATGCCGCCGGAGAAATCGCCGGCGCGGAACGCCGGCACCATGTCGTTTTCGATGATCAGCTTGGTGTGCAGGTCGGTCAGCGTGCCTTCCAGCCCGTAGCCGACCTCGATGCGCATCTTGCGGTCGTTCTTGGCGACCAGCAGAAGCACGCCATTGTTCTCCTTGGCCTGGCCAAGCTTCCAGAAGCGGAACAGCCGGTTGGCGTAGGGCTCGATCTCCTCGCCGTCGAGGCTGGGGATGGTGGCGACGACGATCTGGTCGGAGCCCTTTGTCTCGAAATCGGCGAGCTTCTGTGTCAGGGCCGCTTTTGTGCCGGCATCGATGATGCCGGCATTGTCGACGACGCGGCCGGTAAGCGCCGGCAGGTCCGCGGCGCGGGCGGCCAGGGGGAGAAAAAGCAGGCTGGCAAGAAGGCCAAGAAGGGCGAGGTAAGCGCGAGGCCCCCCTCTCTGTCCTACCGGACATCTCCCCCTCGAGGCGGGAGATTGGCAGCTTCGTTGCCGGGTCTCACTTTGAGAGGCTGAACATTGGCGAAAGCCTGGACCACGACTGATCTCCCCCTTTGGGGGAGAGATGTCCGGCAGGACAGAGGGGGGTGTTTGCACGCCAGCGGTCCGTCTTGTGG
Source organism: Mesorhizobium sp. WSM4312 (assembly GCF_002294875.1). Lineage (NCBI taxonomy): Bacteria > Pseudomonadati > Pseudomonadota > Alphaproteobacteria > Hyphomicrobiales > Phyllobacteriaceae > Mesorhizobium > Mesorhizobium sp. WSM4312. The sequence continues at coordinate 1,522 of NZ_NSFU01000011.1, forward strand.
CAAAGAGACGCTCAGCCGATTTCGCGAATTATCCGCCCTGCTTCGTGCCAAAATCGACCTTCGGCGGCTGCATCTTGTCTTCGTCGACGGTGAAGTTGGCGAAGGGCTCGTTGCCGCGGAACCAGAAGGTCGCCCACAGCACCGACGGGAAGGTCTTCAGCGTCAGATTGTAGTCCCTGACCGCCTGGATGTAGTCGCGCCGTGCCACCGCGATGCGGTTCTCGGTGCCCTCGAGTTGGGCCTGCAGCGCCAGAAAATTCTGGTTGGCCTTGAGGTCGGGATAGGCCTCCGACACCGCGATCAGCCGCGACAGCGCGCTGGTCAGCCCGGCCTGGGCATCCTGGAACTTCTTGAGGGCCTCGGGATCCTTCAGCGTTTCCGGCGTCACCGTGATCTGCGTGGCCTTGGCGCGCGCCTCGACCACCGCATCCAGCGTGTCCTTTTCATGCGAGGCATAGCCTTTGACCGTCTCGACCAGATTGGGGATAAGGTCGGCGCGGCGCTGATACTGGTTCAGCACCTCGCTCCAGGCCGCCCTGGCGTTTTCCTCCGCTGTCGGGATCGTGTTGTAGCCGCAGCCGGCAAGCAGCGGCAGCACGATTGCCATCATCAGGAAGGCGGGCAGCGTGCGGAATGGCGATGGTCGAGCAAGGCGCTGGGCGAGCATGATGGGGTCCCTCGATAGAAGTTGCATGCGAAGCATTACCACAATCGGCGCGCAAGAAAACGGCCTCGGCCTCCGGGCCAGCGACGGCATCCATCGCCTTGCCGCAAGGCCCTGTGATTGGCCGCGCGAACGCGATAAGGTCCGGTCAAAACGGGATATCATCATGGCGCAACGCCAGGACAGCGACAGGGAATCGCGCCGCATCCTCGAGCGCGTCGCGCGGGAGACCGATCCAGCCGGTACCTCCTTGGTGGCGCGGACGACGAAAGGCGTGCGCGACCATGTCTCCGCCGCCGATGCCGACCGCACCGATCCGATCGAGGTCTGGGGCACACGCATTGGCAGGATACTCGGCCTGCTTCTGGCGCTGGGCCTGATGGTCTGGCTCGTGCTTTTCCTCATCCGGGGCAGCTAGGAATCAAAAAACAATGAGCGCCGAAAAACCCGACGCGCCGCGTGCGGTCATCGTTATTTCCAGCCATGTCGCCCGTGGCTCGGTCGGCAATCGTGCCGCCGTCTTTGCGCTGGAGACCCTGGGCTTTCCGGTCTGGGCGGTGCCGACGGTCATCCTGCCCTGGCATCCCGGCCATGGGCGGGCGACGCGTATCGTGCCGCCGCTCGACCAGTTCAAGGCGCTGATGGCCGATCTGGAGCGCGCGCCATGGCTGGGCGAGGTCGGCGCGGTGCTGTCGGGCTATCTCGGCGAGGCCGGCCAGGCCGAAGCCGTCGCCTCGCTGGTCGCCGCCGTCAAGGCCAGGACGTCCGATGCCGTCTATATCTGCGATCCGGTGATGGGCGATTCCGGCGGCCTCTATGTGCCCGAGCCCACCGCCGCCGCCATGCGCGACCGGCTGTTGCCGATCGCCGACATCGCCACCCCCAACCGCTACGAGCTGGAATGGATGGCCGGCGCGCCGCTGCCCGATCTGAAATCGGTGATCGCGGCAGCACTCCATGCCGGCCCGTCGACGATGCTGGTCACTTCGGCACAATCGATGATGATTGGCGGCACCGGCAATCTGCTGCTCGACGGCACCCAGGTGCTGCTGGCCGAACATCGCCTGATCGACAAGCCGCCGAACGGCCTGGGTGATCTGACGGCGGCCGTCTACCTCGCCCGCATCCTTTCCGGCCAGCCGCCGATCAAGGCGCTGCAATCGACCACCGCGGCGGTCTACGAGATCCTGGCGCGCACGGCAAAGCGCGGCGGCGACGAGCTGCAGCTCGAAACCGACGCCCAGAGCCTGTCGCACCCGATGGCCATGGTGCAGCTGCGCCATCTCACGCATCCGGGGCGGCACCGCCGGGCGTGAATTCGGCCGGGGCGGTGCTAGTCGGCGCCGACGACTGCAAGGCCGGTTGGATCGCCGTGCGGCGCGGGCCCGGTTCAGCGCCCTCGGTTGAAATCTTCCCCAGTTTCGCGGCGCTGCTCGCGGCAACTCCCGACGATGCGATTGTCGCCGTCGACATGCCGATCGGCCTGCCCGAATTCTCCAGCAAGGGCGGCCGCGGACCGGAGGCGCTGGTCAGGCCGCAGCTTGGCGCGCGCCAGTCCAGCGTCTTTTCGATCCCGTCCCGTGCAGCGCTCTATGCCGACACCAGCGACTTCACCACTATCGAAGCCTGGTATGCCGCGCATCGCAGGGCAAGCGAGGTGGCAAGGGCCACATCCGACCCGCCGCGCGGCGTTTCCATCCAGGCCTTCGGCATCTTCTCGAAGATCCGCGAGATCGACGCCCTGCTGATCGCGCGGCCCGATCTGCGCGGCCGCGTCTTCGAATCGCATCCGGAAGTCGCCTTCTGCCGCCTGAATGACGACCGGGCCATGCTGCTGCCGAAGAAGATCAAGGGCAGCGTCAATCCGGCCGGCATGGCGGAGCGCAAGGCGCTGCTGTGCCGGCACGGCTATGCCATCGACTTTCTCGACCAGCCACCGCCGCGTGGCGCGGCCGCCGACGATTTCCTCGATGCGGCGGTCATGATGCTGACCGCCGGGCGCATTGCCAGCGGCAGCGCGAAGCCATTTCCCAACCCGCCACTCGCTGACGGTTTTGGCATACCGGTCGCCATCTGGGCATGACAATGTCGGCGGACGTCCCGCTTATGTGCATGGCGTTTATGACCAGCCCCAACAATTCTGCATTGCTCGCAACGGGCTTTTGCCGCTAGAGGCTTTCTCGACCGCAACGAGCTGCCGCCTCCAACCCCGGAAAGGCCTTAGCCGCCCATGCCTCATCTCCCCGATCACCTCCTCGCCGGCTATCGCAATTTCATGAATGGCCGCTACCTCACCGAGAGCGGCCGCTACCGCGAGCTCGCGCGCGAGGGGCAGGCCCCCGAGACGATGATCGTCGCCTGTTGCGACTCCCGCTCGGCCCCCGAAGCGATCTTCGACGCCGGGCCGGGCGAACTCTTCGTGCTGCGCAATGTCGGCAATCTGGTGCCGCCCTACGAGCCGGACGGCGAGTTCCATTCGACCTCGGCGGCGCTCGAATTCGCGGTGCAGAGCCTCAAGGTCAAGAACATCGTCGTCATGGGCCATGGCCGCTGCGGCGGCATCCGCGCCGCGCTCGACCCTAATGCCGCGCCGCTGTCGCCCGGCGACTTCATCGGCAAATGGATGAGCCTGATCGCGCCTGCCGCCGAAACGGTCTCCTCCAGCACCTTCATGACGGCGGTGGAGCGCCAGACAGCGCTTGAACGCATCTCGATCCGCTATTCCATCGCCAACCTCCGGACCTTTCCTTGTGTCTCGATCCTCGAGGGCAAGGGGCGGCTGTCGCTGCACGGGGCCTGGTTCGACATTTCGACCGGTGAGCTCTGGGTGATGAACAAGGAAACCGGCGATTTCGAGCGGCCGGTGCCGGAATGAGCGGTAAGGCGCGCCCGGTGAGGAACGTCCGGTCGGCCGTCTTCACCGCCGCCGCACTCCTGATAGCGATCATTGCCGCGCGGGCCGATGACGGCGCCATCATCAGCCGCTGGTATTCGGCGCTGCTGGTCGCCGACCGCACCGAACTCGCCGACCTGCTTGCCGACGACGTCCGCATCAAGCTCGGAGACCTTGGCGTCGTCCAGAGCAAGCAGGAATTCATCGCCGCGCTCGACGAATGGAAAGGCGCGGTTGCGGGCGCTGAGATCCGCCACCGCATCGAGAAGAGCGAGGGCGGCATCACCACGGTGATCGCCTGCTACGACTTCCCGGACAATGACATGCTGATGCAGGAAACCTTCGCGGTGGCCGGCAATCGCATCACCGCCAGCTCGCAGGCGGCAATCGCCGAAAACTGCGAAGCCTATTGAGGCGGATCGGCCAGCTGCCATATTGCGGCCTCGCTGGCCGCGCCCTACATCGGTGACACTCCCTCCTTCTTGACGCCAGCGAAAGACCCTCCATGCCCTCCACGAAAGCCGTCGACCTCGCCGCCCATCCGCTGACCGCGTGGCAGGGACCGCTCGGCCTGCCCGATTTCGCCCATATCGGCGACGGTGATTTTTCCGCGGTCTTCGACGCGGCGCTGAAGGCGCATGAGGCGGAGATCGACGCGATCGCCGGCAACAAGGATGCGCCGACCATCGACAACACGCTTGCCGCGCTGGAGCTCGGCGGCGAGGCGCTCGATCATGTCTCGTCGATCTTCTGGTGCCGCGCCGGCGCCTACACCAACGAGACCATCCAGGCGCTGGAGCGTTACATCTCGCCGAAGATGTCCAGGCACTTTTCGGCGATCTCGATGAACGAGAAGCTGTTTGCCCGCATCGACGACCTCTACCAGCGCCGCGAAAGCCTTGGCCTCGACGCCGAGACGCTGCGGGTGCTGGAGAAGACCTGGAAGGGTTTTGTCCGCTCCGGCGCCAAGCTCGACGCCGAAGGCAAGAAGCGGCTTGCCAAGATCAATGAGGAGCTGTCGTCGCTCGGCACCGCTTTCGGCCAGAACGTGCTGGCCGACGAGCGCGACTGGGCGCTGTTCCTCGACGAGGCCGACCTTGCCGGCCTGCCGGATTTCCTAAAGAGCTCGATGGCCGAGGCCGCCGAGATGCGCGGCCAAAAGGGGCGCTACGCCGTCACTTTGTCGCGCTCGATCTATGAGCCGTTCACGACCTTCTCGGAACGCCGCGACCTGCGCGAGATCGCCTTCAAAGCCTTCACCATGCGCGGCCAGAATGGCGGCGCCAGCGACAACACCGAAGTGGTGCGCGACATGCTGAAACTGCGCGCCGAAAAGGCCGGGCTGCTCGGCTACGCCTCCTTCGCCGCGCTGAAGCTCGACGACACCATGGCCAAGACGCCGAAGGCGGTGCACGACCTGCTCGATCCCGTCTGGGAAAAGGCGCTGGAAAAGGCCGCCGCCGACCAGAAGGAATTGGAGCGGCTGGCGGCGCAAGCCGGCAGCAACGAGAAATTCGCCGCCTGGGACTGGCGCTTCTACCAGGAGAAGCTGCGCGCGGAAAAATTCGCTTTCGACGAGGCGGAGCTGAAACCCTATCTGCAGCTCGACCGGGTGATCGACGCCTGCTTCGACGTCGCGACCAAACTGTTCGGCATCACCTTCGAGGAGAAGAAGGGCATCACCGCCTGGCACCCCGACGCGCGCGTCTTCGTGGTGAAAAATGCCGATGGCACAGAGCGTGCCTTGTTCCTCGCCGATTATTTCGCGCGGCCCTCGAAGCGTTCCGGCGCCTGGATGAGCGCGCTGAAGTCCGGCTATAGACTCGGCCACGGCTCGAAGCCGGTTATCTACAACATCATGAACTTCGCCAAGCCGCCGGCCGGCGAGCCGGCCCTGCTCTCGGTCGACGAGGCGAAGACACTGTTCCACGAATTCGGCCATGCACTGCACGGCATGCTGACCGACGTCACCTGGCCGTCAGTTGCAGGCACTTCGGTCAGCCGCGATTTCGTCGAACTGCCCTCCCAGCTCTACGAGCACTGGCTGACGGTGCCGGCCGTGCTTGAAAAGCACGCGCTGCACGTCAAGACCGGCGAGCCGATGCCGAAGGCGCTGCTCGACAAGATGCTGGCCACGCGTACTTTCGGCGCCGGCTTCGCCACGGTGGAATTCACGTCTTCCGCCTTGATGGACATGGCCTATCACGCCCGGCCCGAGGCGCCGGCGGAACCGCTTCGTTTCGAAGCCGAAACGTTGGAAGAACTCGACATGCCCAACACCATTGCGATGCGCCACCGCACCCCGCATTTCGGCCATGTCTTCTCGGGCGACGGCTATTCGGCCGGCTACTATTCCTACATGTGGTCGGAAGTGCTGGACGCCGACGCCTTCGCCGCCTTCGAGGAGACTGGCGATCCCTTCAACCCGGCACTGGCCGAAAGGCTGCGCAAGAACATCTACGCCGCTGGCGGCTCGAAGGACCCCGAGGAGCTTTACACGGCGTTTCGCGGCAAGATGCCTTCGCCGGAAGCGATGATGGTGAAGCGCGGATTGGTGTAGCACCTCTTCCTTCTCCCCTTGTGGGAGAAGGTGGATCGGCGCGCAGCGCCGAGACGGATGAGGGGTATTCCAGGGAACACCAACGCCTCACTCCGCTGGAGCACCCCTCATCCGTCGCCTTCGGCGACACCTTCTCCCACAAGAGGAGAAGGGAGAACCTTACGCCTTCCAAGGATCCGCAACCCTTGGCCATATCTTGCGCGTCAGCTTCCTGTAATCGGTCACCGCAGGATTGCTGGGATACGAACTTGGCGCCGTGACGTAGATGATCTCCGCCGCGATCGGCTCGAAGCCGGCGTAGAAATGGTTGGTCGACTTGATCAGCAGCATATCCTTGCCCAGCGGATCGACGCCAATATTGGAGAAAATGTCCGGCTCGAAAGTCTGGGTTCGGTTGGTGTTGAGGATGATGTCGACCTCGGTGCCTTCGATGCGCACCAGCGCGGTTGGACCGAGCGTCACCCGGCTCGGCCCGAAACTCTGCCAGCCCTCGGCAACGGCCTTCAGCACCTTGACGCGGGCGTCGATCGGTTCACCCGCCTGCGGCCCTGCCTTGCCGCCGAAACGCAGGTCGATGACCGCGCCCTCGCCGGCCGCCAGGCAGAAGGTGACGGCGATCGGATCCCAGATCGTCGCCACGCCGAATCTGTCGAGGCCACGCACCAGCATCTGACGCAGCACGAAGGTGCCGTCGCCGGGAACGCCGCCGCCGGGATTGTCCCATATGTCGGCGATGACCACCGGCTTGCCGGGGTTCTCGGCGCGCACCGCCAGCGCACGGTCGATGCCGTCGGCGGTATCGAGCATCGTCATCGCCGTCTTTTCGCGCATGGCATAGAGTTCCCGTCCCAGCCGCTCCGCCAGCGCGTCGCCCCCGGCCTTGTCATTGTCGGTGACGACGAGGATGCGCGTGCCCATTTCCGGCACGTCGGCGGCCATGAAGCCGTGGATCACTGAAACCGACAGCACGCCGTCCTTGCCGTGCAGCGCCTTGATGCGGTCGACGAAGGAGCGCATCGGCTCGCGGCTGGTCGGCAGCACCTGGATCATCCGGCAGTCGAAGGTCGAGATGACGGGCTTGATCTCGCCGCGCGCGGCGGCCAGCCCCAGCTCGACGACATGCTCGCCGCGTTCGTAGAAATCGGTGTGCGGGAATTCGAGGAAATAGGCCATGATGTCGGATGCCGCCACGCGCTTGGGCGTCAGATGGCTGTGCGGATCGAACTCGCAGGCGATCACCACGTCGGGCCCGACAATCCCGCGCACACGTTCCAGCAGGTCGCCTTCGCAATCGTCATAGCCTTGCGCCACCATGGCGCCGTGCAGTCCGAGAATGACCGCGTCGACCGGCAGTGCCGCCTTCAACTGATCGAGGATCTCGTCGCGCAGCGCCTCGAAGGTCTGCCGCTGCACCAGGCCGCCGGGCTCGGCCCAGGTCGCGGTGCCTTCGATCACGGTCAGCCCTTCCTTGGCCGCGCGCCGGCGCAAGGCGACGATCGGCGACGAGCACAGCGTCGGCGTCTCCGGATGCTTGCCCGGTCCGGCATAGAAGGCCATCTCGAACGATGCCCGGTCCGTCGGCACCGGCGAAAAGGTGTTGGTTTCCGTCGCCAGCGAGGCGGTGAAGATGCGCATGTAGGCTCCGTGGAATGCAAATTCTATTTGACGGCCCCGAGCGCCAGCCCGCGCACGAGGTAGCGCTGCAGCCAGATGAACAGGATCGCCACCGGCAATGTCGCCAGCAGTGTCGCCGCCATGACGTGATGCCACTCGATCGTGTAGCGGCCGGCGACGAGAGAAAAGACCTGGATCGGCAGCGTATAGCTTTCCTGGCTGCGCAGCATGGTCAGCGCCACGACGAACTCGTTCCAGGCGTTGATGAAGGTGAAGATGGCGGTGACCGCGATGGCCGGCAGGCAGAGCGGCAGGAACACTTTGCGCAGGGTCAGCCAGCGGCCTGCGCCTTCCATCCAGGCGGCCTCCTCGAGGTCGCGCGAAATGGTGTCGAAATAGCTCTGCAGCATCCAGACGGTGAAGGCGACGTTGAAGGCCATGTAGATGAAGCCGAGCGCCGTCGTCGATTCGACCAGCCCCCAGGCGGCCATCAGCCGGAACAAGCCGAGCACCAGCACGATCGGCGAAATCATCTGCGAGATCAGCAGGAACTGGCGGAAGGCGCCGTAGCCGGCAAAGCGAAAACGCGACATGGCGTAGGCAGCGGGAACGGAGATGAGGATGGCGCCGACCGTGGCGATGACCGAGACATAGAGCGAATTGGCCAGTGCCTGGCCAAAGCCGGTCGCCACCCACATGTCGGCAAAATTCGACCAGCGGAACTCGCTTGGCCACCATGTCGGCGACAGCACCTCCTGTCGCGGCTTGACCGCGGTGAGCAACATCACCGCGAAGGGAAACAGCGTCACCACGATCAGCGGCGCCAAAAGCAGCCAGGCGACGATGGTGCGTTTGAGTTTGCTGGTCATGCGCGCTGCTCCCGCATCGCCAACCGCACATAGATCATGGTGAAGACCAGCAATATGGCGAACATCACCAGCGACACCGCCGAGGCCTCGCCCAGTTTGCCGATGCGGAAGGCAAGCTTGTAGAGGTGGGTGACCAGGATGTCGGTCGAGTTGGCCGGCCCGCCCTGCGTCATCACCCAGATGATCGGGAAGGAGTTGAAGACGTAGATGGTGTTGAGCACGATGGCGATGTTTATGAACGGCTTCAGCAGCGGAAAGGTGATCTCGCGGAACTGCTGCAGCGGCGTGGCGCCCTCGAGCGCCGCCGCCTCGTAGAGATCGTCCGGGATCGACGACAGGCCGCCGAGGAAGATCGTCGTGGTGAACGGCACCGTCACCAATATGCCGATCAGCACCTGCATCGGGAACGCCGTCTCGGCGCTGGCCAGCCACTGGATGTTGTGGTCGATCAGGCCAAGGCCAAGCAGCGCCGAATTCAGCATGCCGCTTTCGCCGCTGAGCGCCCAGCGCCAGACCACCGCCGTCATGGTCAACGACACCGCCCAGGGCAGCATGATGATGACGCGGGCAAGGCCACGGCCGTAGAAATCGGTGTTGAGGATCATCGCCACCGGCACCGACAGCAGCAGCGCGCCGCCGACCACCAGCACAGTCCACACACCGGTGCGCCAGAGTGCCGCGACGAAGTCGGGATCGGCGGCAAGCGAGGCGAAATTGGCAAGGCCGCTGAACTCGCGCAGCTGGCCGAAGCGGTTGACGTCATGCGTCGAGATCTGGATCAGGTCCCAGACCGGCCAGAAGATGACGACCGCCGCCAGGAACAGGCTGGGCAAGGTCAGGAGATAGGGCAGGAAACGATTTTGCATCGGCTGGTTCGTACCGCGTTGCGGGTGGAGATTGGATTGCGCTGGCTTAACAGATTACTTTATCCCGCCTCGTTCTTCTCAGGGCCTTCAGGATTCCTTGCAAGCATCGGCGCTGCCCATCACCTGTCTGCCCGTCCTCCGCAGCCGTTGCGGAAGGGGCCTTTCCTCTCCCCCGTCGATCGGGGGAGAGGTGTCGAGCGAAGCTCGACGGAGTGGGGGTCGACCCTTGGGCAAGGCGACATTTGCGCCTAGTGCCCTTCCCGTGCCCGTTCGCGGCGGTTGCCAGGTGGTTCCCCCACTCCGTCTCGGCTTCGCCGAGCCACCTCTCCCCCCTCCGGAGGGAGAGGAAGGAGCCTGGCAGGGCGGCGCTGACACCGACGAACTATCCTTCTTCTCAAGTCGGCAAGGGTGTGGCGCGCCCCGCCTGAGTCTGGGGCGCGCCACGGGGCGCAGGGAGATACGCCCTATTTCTTCAGCACGGCCCCTATTTCTTCAGCACGGCGTTGGCCTTCGCCGCCGCGTCCTTCAGGCCTGCCTCGGGGTCGCCGCCGAGATAGATCTTCTGCATGGCGTCGGACGTGATCTGGGCGATCTCTTCCCAGCCCGGAATGACCGGCGCGAAACGAGCGTCGGGCAGCAGCGCGGTGAAGGCGGCGAGATCGGCATTGTTGACGTAATAATCCATCTTGGCCTCTTCCTTGTTCACCGGCAGGAAGCCTTCGCCTTGCGTGAACTTGGCGCGCTGTTCCGTGGTGAACAGGAAGTCGAGCAGCTTCCAGGCCTCATCCTTGTTCTTGGAGTTCTTGAACATGATGATGGAATCGGTGACGCCATAGGTCCCGCGCGCCCCGGTCGGGCCGGCCGGAATGGCCGCCACGCCGTATTTCAGCTTCGGCGCCTCGTCCTTGATCTGGTTGGACAGGAAGGGTGCGGTGATCATCATGCCGACCTTGCCCTGCTTGAACAGGTTCTGCACGTCCTCGCGGTTGTTGGAGGTCACGCCTGGCTCGGTCAGCCCCTCGTCGATCATCGACTTGTAGAGCTTGGCGGCTTCGAGCGCGCCCGGCGTGCCGAGGCCCGACGTGCCGTCCTTGTTGAGGATCTCGGTGCCTTGCGACCACATGGCGTAGTAGTAGTAGACGTCGGTCTCGATCTCCTTGCCCTGCAGGCCGAAGCCGAAGGTGCCGGACCCCAGCGCCTTGATCTTGCGCGCATCGTCCTGCAGTTCGGTCCAGGTCGCCGGCGGCTTGGCGATGCCGGCCTTCTCGAACAGCTCCTTGTTGTAATAGAGCGCGCGCGCCGAAGCGGCGATCGGCAGGCCGTAGGTCTTGCCGTCCATGATCGAGGGCGACAGGAAGGTGTCGATGAAGCGGCCCTTGAAGTCGGGCGTGATGTAGCTGTCGAGCGGTTCGGCGACGTCCTGCTGGACGAAGTCGATCAGCCAGCGCGTGCCGATGATCGACAGGTCCGCATTGGTGCCGGCGGTGATGTCGGTGGTCAGCTTCTGCAACAGCACATCCCACGGCACGACCTCGAACTTGATGGTGATGCCGGGGTTCTTGGCCTCGAATTCCTTCTTGACCGCTTCGAAATACGGACCGGTCTTGGCGCTGTATTCGGCGACGGTGACGCGCACTTCACCCGCATTCGCCTGCGCCGCGAAGGCCAGCATGCTCATTCCGGCCATCAGGCCGACAGTCCATTTGGCAAGGCTCATCTGATCTCTCCCATTGTTCCGCGCATTTGCGCTCCTTGTGCCGACGACGGGCACAAGATTTATGTGACTTTCCTACATTATCGAGGAATTCAGCGCATGCAAGTGGATTATCATGTTGCTTAATTACATTCATTTCAGTAACCTGCCGGCATCTGCCTGACATGCGGGAGGAGCAAGCGCCGTGGTTTCGAAAGCCGAATTCGAAGGCCGCTCTGTCGTCGTCACCGGTGCCGGCGGCGGCCTTGGCTCGGCGATCGTCGCATTGCTGGCCGGAAGGGGGGCGCGGGTGGTCGGCTGCGACCAGTCGCAGGAGGCGCTGGCAAGCCCGCACCTTGCCTCGCGCCATGTCTTCAACCTTCTCGACCGGGCTTCGATCGAGGCGGGGATCGCCGCTGTGCTGGACAGAGACGGCGTGCCCGATATCCTGATCAACAATGCCGGCTGGACGCGCGCCGAGACGATTTCCGCGCTCGATGCCGACAGGATCGAGCACGAGCTCGACCTCAATCTGACCGGGGTGATGACTTTCGCCGACCCCATCGTCAAGGCGATGGCGGCGCGCGGGTCAGGCAGCGTCGTCTTCATCTCCTCCGTCAACGCCATCGCGCATTTCGGCAATCCGGCCTACGCCGCGGCCAAGGCCGGCATCAACGCCTATGCCAAATCGATCGCCGTCGAACTCGGCCGCAGCGGCGTGCGCGCCAATGTCGTCTGTCCCGGATCGATCCGCACCGCCGCCTGGGACCATCGCCTGGCCAAGGACCCGGAAATCCTGGGCAAGCTCAAGCGCCTCTATCCGCTCGGCCGCATCGTCGACGCGGCGGAAGTGGCTGAAGCCGTGGCTTTCCTTGCCTCGGACCGCGCATCGGGCGTAACAGGCGTGGTGATGCCCGTGGATGCCGGACTGACCGCCGGCTGCCTGCCGTTCATCGACGACATATTGGGAGCGTGACCATGACCGACGTCCTGTTTCGCAACCTGTCGAAATCCTTTGGCCAGCATAAGATCCTCGAGGACATCAACCTCGACATAAGGAGCGGCGAGTTCGTGGTGCTGGTCGGCCCGTCCGGCTGCGGCAAGTCGACCTTGCTGCGCATGCTGGCCGGCCTGGAGACGATCAGTTCCGGAGACCTCATGATCGGCGGCACGCGCGCCAACGATCTGCCGCCACAGCAGCGCAACATCGCCATGGTGTTCCAGTCCTATGCGCTGTTCCCGCATTTGAAGGCCTCCGACAATATCGGCTTCGGCCCGAAGATCCGTGGCGAGAACCGTGCCGCCATCGACGACAAGGTCAAGAAGGCCTCCGGGGTGCTCAACCTCTTCTCCTATCTCGACCGCTATCCCCGCCAGCTCTCGGGCGGCCAGCGTCAGCGCGTCGCCATGGGCCGCGCCATTGTGCGCGAACCCTCGGTGTTCCTGTTCGACGAGCCGCTCAGCAATCTCGACGCGCAGTTGCGCGTCCAGATGCGCACCGAGATCAAGGCGCTGCACCAGCGGCTGAAATCGACCATCGTCTATGTCACCCACGACCAGATCGAAGCCATGACCATGGCCGACCGCATCGTCGTGATGGACCGCGGCCGGATCCAGCAGGTCGGCGCCCCGCTTGAGCTCTATGACCGGCCGGCCAACAAGTTCGTCGCCGGCTTTCTTGGCTCCCCCTCGATGAGCTTTGTCTCCGGCGCCCTCAAGGCGACGCCCGAGAAAAGCTGGTTCGAATCGGCCGGCGGCGGACGGCTTGCGCTTGCCGGCAAGGCGGCACCGGCTGGCAATGCGGTGGAGGCCGGCATCCGGCCTGAGCACTTCATCATCGGCGAGGCCGCCGACGCCATGGCGCTCAAGGTGGATGTCGTCGAGCCGACGGGCTCCGAGACCCATGTCTATGGCGCCATCGGCACCGATACGGTGCGCGCCGTGTTCCGCGACAGGGTGCCGGTCAAGCCGGGCGACCTGCTGCCGGTCTCGGTCGATCCCGGCAACATCCATCTGTTCGACAAGGCGACCGGCCTGCCGCTATAAGGCCTGCCCCGAGGGCAACGGCATGAAGACGAAACGACAGACATGAAGACGCCGGCAGACATCATCACGCGGCTGCAGCTGGTGTCGCAGGACGGCACCAAGTCGGATCGCCGGCTGGCCGGCCTTGTGCTGTCGGATCTCGATTTCGCTTCCAAGGCGGCAATCTCGGAGATTGCCGCGCGCGTTGGCGTCAGCGAACCGACGGTGACGCGCTTCTGCCGCAATCTCGGCTGCGAGGGCCTGCGCGACTTCAAATTCTACCTGGCCCAGGCCATCGCCATTGGCGGCCAGTATCTGTCGCCCGAACCGTTGAGCCGCGACGCGCGTGAACAGCGCATCGCCTCGGCCATCACCGAAGCGGCGATCTCGGCCATCCAGCGCGCCAGCGAGAACCTCGACATGACGACGCTGGTCGCCGTCGCCGAGCGGCTTGCGACGTCAGGCAATGTGCTGTGCATCGGCTCTGGCGGCATCTCCTCGATGATGGCGACCGAGATGCAGAATCGGCTGTTCCGCCTTGGCCTGCCGGTGCTGGCGCAGATCGATGGCCAGTTGCAGCGCATGTATGCCGCCGTAGCCACATCGGAAACCACCCTGGTCGCCTTTTCGGTGTCCGGCTATGCGCGCTCGGTCATCGAGGCGGTGCAGGTGGCCCAGCAATATGGCGCCACCACGGTCGCCATCACCGCGCCCGATTCGGCGCTGGCCAAGGCCGCCGACACGGTCATCCATTTGCAGCCGCTCGAGGACGGCAACATCTACAAGCCGACATCGTCGCGTTACGCGCTGCTGGCGATCGTCGACATGATCGTGACATCGGTTGCCGAGACGCGCGGTCCGAAGGTGCTGGAGAACTTGCGCCGCATCAAGCAGAGCGTGAACACGCTGAAGGTCGACGATCCAAGGCTCCCATTGGGGGATTGAACGTCAGCCAGAGGATTGACCGAGTGCTTCGACGCTCCGTGCCAGCACCTTCGGATCACCGGCTATGCGCAGCGTCTTGAGCCGTGCCGTGCCGCCGGCGACCACCGAAACGGCCGACGCCGGCACACCCAGCGTCTTGGCCACCAGCCTCTCCAGCGCGTGATTGGCGGCGCCGTTTTCCGGCACGGCGCGGACCCGCGCCTTGAAATGGCTTCGCCCGTCCGCTGCCGTTTCGACACCTTCCAACCTGTCCACGGAAGATTTTGGTGTCAGCCGCACGAACAGGTCGATGCCGTTCTCACGGATGCGGAACGGCGCGCTCATGCGATCGGCAGACTCACAGCACCAGCGGTGCTACCGTGGTGAGAATGAACTGCCTGACGAAGAACAGGATCAAGAGCAGGATGATCGGCGAAATGTCGATACCGCCAAGGTCCGGCATGAAGCGGCGGATCGGCCGCAGCGCCGGCTCGGTCAGCCGGTAGAGCATATTGCCGATGCTGCCGACGAACTGGTTGCGCGAATTGACGACGTTGAAGGCATAGAGCCAGGAAAAGATCGCCGAGGCGATGATGATCCACCAGTAGAGGTCAAGCGCCATGACGATGGTCTGAATGAGGGCGAGCATGCCGGTCTCCAATTGTTGCCGACATGTAGCCATTGCACGCCAAACCGGCAAGGGCCGGCAACCGAAGCGCCAGGCAACGAGGATTTCGGCAACGCAGCCTTGACAGAAATCAGCCGCGCCCGATAAATGCGCCACTTGCTGGAACGGGGCTGTAGCTCAGCTGGGAGAGCGCATCGTTCGCAATGATGAGGTCAGGGGTTCGATCCCCCTCAGCTCCACCAGCAAAGTCGTCGGTTCTCCACTTTTTCTGCCGCGCCGCCGGGACGCATGGTCGTCCCACGCGGCGCCGCGCGCCAATGTCACCCCAAAGCAGGCCGCAGGCAATTTCGCGACCTCCGGGCCAGGCAATTGTCAATTGGACTTATGGCGATGGCCGTTGCCGGATCGCCGCTATTTTTTTTGGAAGCCGCCCCATTAGAGTGGCGTTCTCAAATCGTTTTTTCTGTGTGTTGTGACAAGGCGTTTCGGCGGGGGCGACCGAAGGCGCTATACGGATTCCGAGTTGAAATGAAGAATTCGCCTGCGAAAGCAAAGACGTGTCCATTCGCGAGAACCTCGCTGCAAATCTCAGACGGCTCTGCAAGAACCATGCCTCCGTTAGTGCGGTATGCCGTGAGTTGGGTATCAACCGCACGCAGTTCGAGCGGTACCTGCAAGGGCAGACCGTTCCGAACAAGGCCACCGCCAAGCTGATCTGCGACTACTTCCGCATCAACGAGCCCGAACTCTACCAGGACCCTGGCGCACCCGAGCACAGGGCTCCCGGTCTGCCGCCGATTTCCGAAAGTCTGTTCAACCAGATGATCCGCCCGCCCGCCCCGTCGATCGCGGGCGGTACCTATTTCACCTACTTTTCGATCCCCACCCGTCCCGACCTCTTGATGCGTTCGGTGACCTTCGTGCGTCGCGAGGCCGAGCTGGTCACATTCCGCCGGGTCACCGGGTGGTCGGAGCGCCGTGGCTCGACATGGGCGCGGGCGCGCGGCAACCACTATGGTGTGGCGATCTCGCGCCTGAACTGGATCTATTTCAGCGGCGTCAACCGTCGCCAGACCGGCGAACCGTCGCTGATCTCCGTGCAATGGGCTCCGATCTCCGAACCGGTGCTGACGGGCAAGGCCATGCTTCTGACAGAGGCCGGGCCGGCATTCGTATCGGTCATCATGCGGCAGGATATGTCCGGCATCCGGCCACGGCATGCCATCCGCATGGCGCATGTCGTCGGGCTCGACGATCCCGGCATCGATCAACTCGTCGTCAGCCTCGCCCGAGACGGGCTGGGTTAGTCGATCGGTTACGCTAAATAAGAATAAGAATATCCCAAAAAAGCGTATGCTAGCGATTGCCTACTCCGTATCTGAGCAAAATCGATATTTTAGACTTTACCGCCAAGAAAGATATTTTAGACCACGTCGGCTTTACTACAATTTTAACAAACCATTAACTCTTTCGACCTTACCTTTCTTCACGCGGATCCCGCTGTGGGGATCTTTCAACAGATCCCATTGGGGGTCGGGAAAAGGGACGAAAATGGCCAAGAAAGTGAACAATGCCCCGAAGCTGACGGTTGCGGCGGGCACGCAGACTGTCTTCTTCTCGCAGGGCATGCACTACAACAAGCGCTGAGGTCGTTCGGCGCCGATGGGCGGTTCGCCTGTCGGCGCCTCACATTGGCAAAACGGCATTCAGCATCATGAAAATGCGCTCTTCAAAAACGCTCGTCCTGTATCCCGGGACCAACAAGGTCACGGCCTGCAATTTCCTGACCCGAAGCGTCTTCGAATGCAGCCCCGAGGTGATCGGTCTTCTCGCATCCTGGGACGAATGGGCCTCCCCCGCGGAAATCGCGCGCGCTCACGGATGGTCGAGGTCCGACCTGAACGCCGTCGTCCCGCAATTGCTCGATTTTTCCGCCCTGGTCACCGCCGGTTCGCCGCTGGCCGAACAGGAAACAAGATTCTCCGGACAGTGGAACTGGGGCATCCCGACCGCGCTGATGCATTTCTGCGTCCAGGACTCGGAGTTCATGACCATTGAGCAAGCCGAGGCCCGCCAAATCGAACGCGCCGGCCATGTCGCGCAGCCCGACCTCATGCTCAAGAATGCCGCCGACGCCATTCGGCTGCCGAACGCGCTCGACGACAACGAACTCCTGACCCTGATGGCGCGGCGCCGCACCAACCGCACCGCGGCCGCCCCCACGATCACCGCGCGGCAGCTTTCCGACTGCCTGTTCGCGGGCATGGGCATCACCGGCGAGACCAGCAACTGCGTCGGCGCCCTGCCGCTGGGCATGACCCCCTCGGGCGGCGCACGCAATCCTTACGAGGCCTATGTGGTTGCGCTTGGCGTCGAGAGCCTGGAGCCCGGCGTCTACCACTATTCCGCCGCCGATCACGACCTCGGCAGGATCTCGGCCAACCATCTGCCGAGGATTTCCGAACTGGTCGGCGGGCAGGAATGGGCTGATGCCATGCCTTGCCTGATCCTGCTTTGCGCCAAGCTCGACCGCACCATGTGGAAATATGAGGATGCCAACGCCTACCGCGTCGTGCTGATCGAGGCCGGCCATATCGGCCAGAACATGATGCTGGCGGCGACCAGGCATGGTCTGTCGGCCTGCCCCACGGCAGCGCTCAGCCATTCGGCGATCAAGCGTCTTCTCGGCCTCGACCGCCTCACCGATGCACCCATCTATGCGTTGACCCTTTCGACCCCGGAACCAAACCCGCATTCGGCGGGCCAGGCCATTAATTAGCCGTCTTAGTATGTCCGTGTAGCCAATACGCGTTCCCTGAGTTTCACCAGATGACAGGAGAAGCACGTGGCCAATCAGTCCCTACGTCAGTCAGAGATCGATAGCCTTCAATATATCGCGACGATGAGCAATGAGCTCGTACAGATGGCCGAAGCAAGCCGTTTTCCCATGATCTCCTACCTGCTCGGCATGGCCTATGCCGAAGCCTTCGACGTCCTGCGCGGCGCGCAGCCGGCAAGGCATGCGCAGCTCAGCGGCAACCCGATGCATGCCAGGCCGAAGGACAACCACGCTCAGCAGAGGAGAGCGTAGCGGATGCAACACTCAGCCCTGCGCGCTCTGGTACCGCGACCCCCGCCTTGATCGCCCGCGGCCCGCAAATGGACTTCATGCATAGAGATTCGAGGGATCCGCCAATGAACATGATCGCACCCATCAGGAGCGCCGACGCCACGGACAGCGTCTTCGGCCGGCTCCAGACCCTGATCGCCCGTCGGCCGGCATCGCCGGATGCCGCACGCGCCGAGGCCCGGCAAATGATTTCCCTGGCCATGGCCGACACCTGGCAGGCAGACAGCCTATGGGGCGCGGCGGACGCCTTCCACGCCCATTTCGACTTCATGATGCAGACCATCGAGATCAACGGCGCCGACGATCCGAACCTCAGGACACTGCGCGTGAAATGCCGCTTCTATCTGGAGCAGGTCGAAGCGCTGTGCCATTCGATGAGCCACTGACCGCGGTCCTCACAAAGATCGGACAGCACCAGTATCGGGCCGGGCCTCTGCTCTAATCCCGCAAATTGAACACGAACGGCGCCGTGCGGCTGACGCGCGAGCCGAGTCCCGGCGGCGGTGCCGGCACCGTTGCGCCCTGCAGCACGGCGAGCGCGGCGCGGTCGAGGTCGGGATCGCCGGAAGAACGGGCCACGCGCGCCGACACCACCCTGCCCGATGCGTCCACCGCGAAGGCCACGTTCACATTGCCCTGCGCTCCCCTGGATTTCGCGGCACTTGGATAACGCTTGTGCCGATTGATCCACGACGCCAGCCGGGATTCCCACTTGGCCGGATCTATGCCCGAGACCCCTGCCGCCGATTTCGGCGCGGCCGCCCTGGCCGCCGGCCTTGTCTGTGCGCTTGCGGTGGCAACCGTCCTTGCCGGCTCGGCCTTTTCCTTCCTTGGCCGCGGCTTCGGCTTTTCGGCCGGTTTTTTCGCCTTGGCCTGGGCCGGTTTCTTTTCCTTGGTTTTCTCGACCGGCTTCGGCTGCGGCAACGCAATGACGACCTCTGGCGTCACGGCTTCGACGATTTCGGGAACGACCTGATCCGGCGGCGGCTGGTCGATCGGTTCGGCGTCAGCTGTCGTGGTCGGCTCGGTCCCGTCGGGCGGCACCGTTTCCGGTTGCTCGGCTGTCGGTTCGGTCTGTTCGGCCATTTTCTCGGGTTCGGCTTCGGCGACCCTCTCGGCCTCCTCGGCTGGTTCGGCCTGGTCGGGCATCGCCGCTTCCAGCATCGCGGCCTGTTCGGGCACGGCCGGCATCACCGCCATCGGCACCATTTCGATCACCGGAGCCGGCGGCGGTCCGCCATCCACCTCGATCGGACTGAAGCTCTGCACCGCATAGGCGACCGCGACATGGGCGCCAAGCACCAGCGCCGCCGCACCCGTCCACAAGCCAAGGTCGCGCCAGCCGAAGCGCGTCGGGTAAGTCGTCGGCAGGGCCGCCGCCTGCGTCATGGCGCCGCCGTTCCCGCGGGAGCGTGTGCCGGCGCATCGCTCGCGGGCGCCGTCTCCAGGCCGACCAGCGCGATCTTCAGATAGCCGGCGCCGCGCAGCAGGTTCATGGTCTCCATCAGGTCGCCATAGGCGACCGCCTTGTCGGCGCGCATGAAGATACGCGTCTGCTTGTCACCCCTGGTCCTGCTGTCCAACGTGGCCGCGAAGGCCGGACGCGGCACGCTGTCATTGCCGATAGCCAGCGTAAGATCATCCTTCAAGGTCAGGAACAGCGGCGTTTCGGGTCGCGGCGCGGGCGTCGCCGTCGAGCCCGGCAGGTCGACATTGACGTCCACCGTCGCCAGCGGCGCGGCGACCATGAAGATGATCAGCAGCACCAGGATGACGTCGATGAAGGGCGTGACGTTGATCTCGTGGCTCTCCTCGAGATCGTCGTCCAGGGTCTGGCGGATTCTGCTTCCCATGGCGTCGCTACTCCGCCGCCAGCGCCGTCGCCGGCGCGACCGTGCGGAAATCCAGGTCTCGGCTGACCAGCCTCTCGACGCCCGCCGAGGCATCGGCGAGGATCTGGCGGTAGCCGGCTATCGAGCGGGCGAAGACATTGTAGACCACCACTGCTGGAATTGCCGCGACGAGGCCCATCGCCGTGGCCAGCAGCGCCTCGGCAATGCCCGGCGCGACCACTGCCAGATTGGTGGTTTGCGCCTGCGAAATGCCGACGAAGGCGTTCATGATGCCCCAGACCGTGCCGAACAGGCCGACGAAAGGTGCGGTGGAGCCAATCGTCGCCAGCACGCCTGTGCCGCGCGACATGCGCCGCGACGCCGCCGCCTCGATGCGCGACAGGCGCGAGGTGACCCGTTCCTTCAACCCGTCGCCGCCGACATGGTCGAGCGCGCCGGCCGAGAGTGCGGTCTCTTCTTCCGCCGCCTTGACCAGAAGCGCGCCGGGGCCGCCGCTGCGATCGAGCGCGCGGCTCGCCTGCGTCAGCGTCACGGCATCACCGATCGCGCGAACGGCACGGCGGATGCGCAGCTTGCCGCCAAAAATCTCCAGCGATTTGGCCAGCCATATCGTCCAGGTGACGAGCGAGGCGAAGGCCAGTCCGATCATCACCGCCTTCACGATGATGTCGGCCGCCATGAACATGCCCCATGGCGACAGATCGTGCGGCAGGGTCAGCTCCATCGCCCCCGTCGGCGCTGCTGCGACGGGCGCCACAGCTGCTGGCGCGCCGGGCGGCGGTGTCGCGGGCCCTGATGTGGCCGGGGCCGTTGCGGCGGGTGCCGGTGCGGTAGACGCCGGCGCTGCCCCTGCGGCGGAGGCCGCGCCGGCGTCTACCGCAGGGGCAGCGCCGGCCGGCTGTTGCTGGGCCGATACAATGCAGACCGACAGGATGACGGATGCGACCAACGCTGCAAGCAAACTGGTTCTAGACAACAACAGCTTCTTCCTTGTCCTCACAACGGCCGGCCGCTTCCTATTCCGCCACCCCGGCGGTCCGATCTCCGGGCATGAAACATGACTCTACTAGTCAACATTGAAGATGAGTGCAACAGTCAACAATTCGTCGGGACGACCGATGACGTTCGCCGGCGGCAGCACGATGCCCGCAACATCCTGCTTCTTGGCGTCAGAGCCGCGGCCTGAGTGGACGAGTTGAGCTTCGCCAGTCAGGATGGCTCTCACGATCGGCAAGGAGACCCTCTCGGATGATCAAGGCAACGCCCTTCGACTTCCCGTATGACGGCAGGCTGGCGGCCGAAAACACGGCGCTTGTCGTCATCGACCTGCAGCAGGATTTCCTGTCGACCACGGGCTATTTCGCCAGAAAAGGATATGACCCCTCGCCGCTGCGGGCGATCCTGCCCACGGTGAACCGGCTGATATCAGCCGCGCGCAAAGCCGGCGTCGCGGTCATCCACACCAGGCAGGGCTATCGCGCCGACATGGCCGACATGACGCCCTATGAGAAATGGCGCCGCAGGCGCTCCGGTCTCGACGGCACAGACATACTGCTGCGCTCGGGCGCGGGGTTCCAGATCGTTCCGGAGATCGATGTCGCGCCTGATGACATCATCGTCGACAAGACCTGCAACAGCGCCTTCACCTATACGGATTTCGAGCTTGTGCTGCGCGCGCAAGGCATCACGCATCTCATGTTTTCCGGCTGCACGACCGACGTCTGCGTCCACACCACGCTGCGCGAGGCCTGCGACCGCAACTTTCAGTGCCTGACGATCTCGGACGCCTGCGCCAGCGGCGACAGACAAGCCCACGAGGCGGCGCTGCACATGGTGACGGTCGAGGACGGCGTCTTCGGCGTCCTGGCCGATTCGGCCGCCGTCATCGATGGCCTGTCGCGGCTTGGCGACAGGCATCACGCAGACGATTGATCGGCTTCACCCTGCTGCACGCGTCTCCAGCCCCGTGCGAGGCGCGTAGGCCCCCGGCTGGAAAACATCATGTTCGCGGCGCGCCAGCGAGTTGCGCAGCAGCGCGATCGTTTCCCGGCCGGCCGTCGCGATCTCGCGCGGCGTGTCGACGCCGATGATCATGAACTCATCGATCCCGAGCCCGGCATAGGCAAGCAGCGACAACGCGACCTGGGCAGGCGGCCCGGACAGGTCGACCGCCTTGTGGCCGGCGGCGGAAGCGCCCTGGTGGATCCGCACCGGAAGCGCGAAGCGCAGTTTGCCGGCCCGGCCATGTTCGGCCGCGGCGCCACGCACCCGCTCCATCAACTGGCTGACATCGTCGATCGAGCCCGGTGCCAGTTCGAAGACATCAGCATGCCGGCCGGCCACTTTCAGCGCCGTTCCTGATTGCCCGCCCATGCGGATGGTCAGGTCGGCGCCGTGCGGGCCTTTGCGCGGCACGTAGCCGCCCCTGATACTGTAGAAGGCGCCTTCATGATCGAAGGGTCGGTCATTCGACCACAGCCGCTTCAAAAGCACGAGATATTCGTCGATGCGCTGCCAGACGACGCTGTGCCCGACCGGCCGTGACTCGGCATCGTCATCGTTCAACGGCTCGCTGATCATCCGGAGCGCCAGCCGGCCGCCGCTTTTTCGATCTATCGATGCCAGCTGACGGGCCGCCACGGTTGGCTCGACGACACCTGCCCAGTGGGTCAGCACGACCTCGAGCGCGGCGGTGCGGTCGAGCACCTGAGCGGCAAGATCCATGTTGGTCAGCAGCCCGGCCGAATCGTCGACGACGATCTTCTGAAACCCGCCATCCTCGATCAGTCCTAGCTTGGTCGTCGTCTCGGCAAAATCATAGAAAAACGGAATGGCGGCGTCGGCGGTCTTGCCGGGGACATGGGTGAATTCGATCGGCATTGTCATCTCCTCCATCGCTGGAATCATGGATGCGCTGAAATTCGAATCGCGGCCGCGCGCAAACGCACCGGGATCCGGTTCATTCAACTCCGATTGCCTGATACAGCGCGGCGGCCGGCCCCTGTCGATCCGGTGCCCTAGGGAATAAGGCCCAGAACGACGGCCCCGGTGAACACGAACGCAAGGGCAAAGACGAGATAGGCGAAAGCTCCGGCATAGGCCGGGCGAAAGGTCTGGGCATTGGCCAGCCTCTGGCCGCTGCTGTCAGTCTGAGCGTTCTGGATATAGGACATATCGACCTCCGTCTCGCCGCTTAATCTATAAAACTTGTAGACTTTGTCGATTGCTATTTTTGCGCTGTAGGCAGAATAATTTTCTCCCTCCAGGGGATAAGTTGGTCATGAATTGCTGGGATCGCTTGCTGGCGCAATTGATCGGCAGGGCATGAGCCTTCCTCCGGGCGCGTCCGAATGGACCTATGGCCTTGTTCCCGCTGCACCCAATTGGTCCATTGGCCGCCTTGTGCGGGCGCGGTAGCATCCCCCGACAAGCAAATGCGAACTGGATCGAACAGGGGAATAAAAATGGGCGAAAGACTGGCCGGCAAGGTTGCCATCATTTCGGGCGGCGCGACGGGAATGGGCGGAGCGGCCTCGGAACTGTTCGCGGCTGAAGGCGCCAAGGTGGCGATCATCGACCGCAATGGCGAGGCAGCCGCCGCCACCGCGACGGCAATCCGTGCACGCGGCCATGTCGCCGAGCATTTTGTCGCCGACGTGTCCGACGAGGCGCAGGTTCAGGCGGCAGTGAAGGGCGCGACCGAAAAACTCGGCCCGGTCACGGTGCTGTTCAATCACGCCGGCACCATCGTGATAAAGCCGTTCCTGGAGACGACCGTGCAGGAATGGGACTGGCTGCATGCCGTCAATGTGCGTTCGATGTTCCTGATGACGCGCGCCGTGCTGCCCGGCATGATCGCGGCGGGCGGCGGCTCGATCGTCTGCACCTCGTCGATCTCGGCGGTGGCGGCGACACCGAACGAAGTGCTCTACGACACCACCAAGGGCGCCTGCCACATGTTCGCCCGCGCCATTGCCGTCGAGTTCCGCGACCGCAACATCCGCTGCAACGCCGTCTGCCCCGGCTTTATCAGGACACCGCACGGCCTGCGCGAGGTCGCCGACCTCGGCAAGCTCGGCGTCGACGTCTCCGACGCGGCACTGGCTGCGCAGCAGGGCCGCATCGGCGAGCCGGAAGAGGTGGCCAAGGCCGCGCTGTATTTGGCCAGCGACGAATCGAGCTTCGTCAACGGCGCGCATCTGTTCGTCGACAATGGTTTTACGGCGATGTGAGCTTTCCAGGAGAAGGGCCTCGCTACCGCTCTTCCCTGCGAAACGGCTTCAACAACGCCGACGGCGCCACCGCGTTGCGCGACATCACCGCCATCGCGACGATGGTGAAGATGAACGGCAGCATCAGAAACGCCTCGTAGGGGATGTGCCCGAGTCCGCTCGCCTGCATGCGCAGCTGCAGCGCATCGACAAAGGCGAACAGCAGTGCCGCGCCCGCCGAGCGCCACGGGTCCCAGCGGCCGAACACCACCAGCGCGATCGCCACCCAGCCGCGTCCGGAGACGACACCGAAGGTGAAGGCGTTGAACTGCGCCATCGACAGGAAGGCGCCGGCCAGCCCCATCAGGGCGCCGCCGAGGATGACGGCCTGGAAGCGCGTGGCAATGACGCTGACGCCGGCCGAATCGGCGGCGCGCGGGTTCTCACCGACCATGCGCACCGACAGGCCCCAGGGCGTGCGGTAAAGCACGAAGGCCGCGAGCGGTATGGCGATGATCGCCATGTAGACCAGCGCGAACTGGTTGAACACCGCCGGCCCGAGCACCGGAATGTCCGATAGAACCGGGATCGGCAGCGTCTGAAAGCCCTTGATGGCAGGCGGCACCGATTGCTGACCGAAGATCAGCCGGTAGAGGAAATAGGCAAGGCCCGACGAGAACAAAGTCACGCCGATGCCGCAGACATGCTGGCTCAGGCCCAGTGCCACGGTGAACAGCGCATGCAGCGCGCCCATCAGCATCCCGGTCAGCACCGCCACCAGGACGCCGAGCCACAGGCTGCCGCTGAGGCTGGTGGCGGTGAAGCCAGTCATGGCGCAGAGCAGCATGATGCCTTCGATGCCGAGATTGAGCACGCCGGCGCGCTCGGAGAACATTTCGCCGAGCGTGGCGAAGGCCAGCGGCGTGGCGATGCGGATGATGGCGGCCAAAAAGCCGACCTGGAAGATCTGTTCCAGCACCGCGCTCATCGGGCGGCCCCCACACGGCGAATGCGATAGGCTGTAAACAGCAGGGCCACCAGCATGGCGAGCAAGGCGGTGCCCTGGATGACGTCGCTGAGGAACGCCGGCACGCCGGTCGCGCGCGACATCGCCTCGGCGCCGGTCATTACGGCGGCGAGGAAGATCGCCGCCGGCACCACGCCCAGCGGATTGAGCCGCGCCAGCATGGCGACGACGATGCCGGAATAGCCGTAGCCGGGCGAGATGTCGCTCATCACCTGGAAATGCACGCCGCCGACTTCGCCGACGCCGGCGAGCCCCGCCAGCGCGCCGGACATGAGCGCGGCCGAGAGCAGCACACGCTCGACAGGGATGCCGCCGTAGCGGGCGGCTTCCGGGTTCTCGCCGGTGACCCTGATGCGGAAACCAAGCGTGGTGCGCGCGATGAGGAACCAGATCAGAGGTGCTGCGATCAGCGCCACGATGACGCCCAGATGCAGCCGCGTGCCTTCGACCAGCACCGGGAAATTGGCCGAATCCTCGATTGGCGGCGAGATCGGATAGCCACTGAAGCTGTCCTTCCACGGCCCTTCGATCAGCGCCATCAGCGCGTAGTAGATGACCGAGTTGAGCAGCAGCGAGCTGACGACATCGTCGACCTTGAATTTGACCCGCAGCGTCGCCGGCACCAACGCGACTGCGGCACCGGCGGCGGCGCCGACAATTGCCATCAACAGCATGGCGAGCGCTCCCGGCATCGGAATGGCGCCGACAAAGCAGCTGGCGACGGCACCGGCCAGCAATTGCCCCTCTGCGCCGATGTTCCAGAATTTGGCGCGGAAGGCGACGGCGACCGCCAGTCCGGTGAAGATCATCGGTGCGGCGCGCACCAGCGTTTCGGTGATGGCGTAGCTGTCGCCGAGCGAGGCCGTGAACATCACGCCGTAAGATTCGAGCACGCCAGCGCCAGCCAGCGCGATCAGGCCGCTGCACAGGACAAGCGTCGCCGCGATCGCCACCAACGGAAGCGCAAGATTGAACCAGGTCGGCGTTGAGTTGCGCACTTCCAGGCGAAACATCAGCCGTGGCCCTCCGCTCCGGTCATCAGCAGGCCGAGCCGCGCGATCGTCGCGTCGGCACTGTCGAGCGTGCCGGCGATGCGGCCCTCATACATCACCGCGATGCGGTCGCAGAGCACCAGCAGCTCTTCGAGATCCTCGCCGATGACGATGATGCCACAGCCCTTGGCGCGCATGTCGAGGAACTTCTCGTGGATGAAGCGGGCAGCCCCGATGTCGAGGCCGCGCGTCGGCTGAGAGACGATCAAAACCTTCGGGTCGAAGGCAAGCTCGCGGGCCAGCAGCGCCTTCTGCAGATTGCCGCCGGACAGCGCCCCGGCACGCGTCATCGGTCCAGGGCACCTGATGTCATAGGCCTTGATCTGTTCTTCGGCGAAGGTGCGGATCGCGTCCGGCTTGAGCAGGCCTTTGCTGCTGAAGGCGGCGGTACCGATGCGTGGCAGCACCATGGAATCGGCAAGCGGCAAATTGGTGACCAGACCCGTGGTCATGCGGTCCTCCGGGATGCGGCCAAGCCCAAGCGCCTGCACCTCGCGCGGCGAAAACCGCGAGACCGTCTGGCCGGCGATCGTCATCCAGCCGGCATCGGGCGCGCGCACGCCGGAGATCACTTCGGCGAGCGCCCGCTGGCCATTGCCCGACACGCCGGCAATGCCGAGGATTTCGCCGGCGCGGACGGCAAGCGACACATCGCGCAGCGCCGTGCCCGAGTGCTTCGATGTGGAAATGCCGTCGAGCGTCAGCACCGCTTCGCCCGGCGTCGAAGGCCCCCTGGCCGGTGGCACGATCTCGTGGCCGCACATCAGCTGCGCCATGGCGGCGGACGTGGTGTTGGCTGGATCGTCGACGCGGCCGGCGACACGGCCATGCCGCAGCACCGTGCAGCGATGGGTGAGCGCCCGCACCTCGTTGAGCTTGTGCGAGATGAAGATGATGCCGAGACCTTGCGCCGCCATCGAGCGCAGCGCTGAAAACAGCCCGTCGACCTCGCTCGGCGCCAGCACCGCCGTCGGCTCGTCGAGGATCAAAAGCTTTGCGCCGCGAAACAGCGCCTTGACGATCTCGAGCCGCTGCTGTTCGCCGACCGACAGCGCCGAGACCGGCAGGTCGGGATCGAGCGTCAGTCCATGCTGGCGGCCGATTTCGGCCAGCCGCGCCAGCCCGCCGGCGCGGTCGATCCGTCCCGATTTTCCGGGAATGCCGATCAAGAGGTTCTCCAGCACCGTCAGCCGTGGCGCCAGGTGAAAATGCTGATGCACCATGCCGATGCCGGCGGCCAGCGCATCGGCCGAACTGGTGATCCGCACGGGCTGCCCCTGGATCAGGATTTCCCCGGCGTCCGGCGCGTAGGCGCCGAACAGCACATTCATCAGCGTCGTCTTGCCGGCGCCGTTCTCGCCCAGCAGTCCGAGGATTTCACCGGGCGCGACGCTGAGGTCGACAGCCTCGTTCGCCTTGACGGCGCCGAAGCTCTTGGTGATGCCGCGCATTTCGATGAGTGGGGCGGGCGTCGGCAAGGATACTCCTGATCGGAATTGGCTTTACGATTCAGCTTTGACTGATCGGGTGGCGCTGCACCCCTCTCTGGCCTGCCGGCCATCTCCCCCTCAAGGGGGGAGATTGGATGTCACTTTCGGCTTTCGCCAGTTTTTCTAGGTCGAAAGAAAAGTGACTCGGGTGAAGCTGCCAATCTCCCCCCTTGAGGGGGAGATGTCCGGCAGGACAGAGGGGGGCGCTTAGCACCACCCCTCAAAGCAAGCCTCAATCCGAAACCGGTGTGTTCTCGTCGACATCCACCCGGAAATTGCCTTCGAGGATCTCGGCCTTCTTCTTCTCGACCAGATCCTTGACCTCGGCCGGCAGCGTCTTGTCGAACTTGTGGTAGGGGGCGAGATACGAACCGCCCTTGGCCATGCGCGAGAAATCGCCATAGTCCTGCGCGGTGTAGACGCCGGCCTTGACCAGTTTGATCGCCTGTTCGACCGTCGGATACATGTCCCAGACCGGGCCGGTGATGACCGTGTCGGGGCCGAGGCTCGACTGGTCCGACATGTTGGAGATGGCGAGGATTTTCTTCTCGACCGCCGCCTCGATGACGCCGAAGCGCTCGGCATAGATGACGTCGACGCCGGCATCGATCTGCGCCACCGCGGCTTCCTTGGCCTTGGGCGGATCGAAGAAGGAACCGATGAAGGCGACCTTCTTCTTGACGTTCGGATTGACCTCCTTGGCGCCGGCAAAGAAGGCGTTGACCAGCCGGTTCACTTCCGGAATGCCCATCGCCGCGACGGCGCCGACCGTGCCCGATTTCGACATCTTGCCGGCGATCATACCCGAGAGATAGGCGGGCTCATGGATCCAGTTGTCGAAGACGCCGAAATTCGGTTCGGCCGGACCGGCGCCCGAACCGAACAGCCAGGCCGTCTTCGGGAATTGTTTTGCGGTGCGGCGCGATTCACGCTCGGCGGCGAAGGCGTCGCCCAGCACCAGCTGGTAGCCGCCCTGCGCATATTCGCGCATGACGCGGCTGAAGTCGGCGGTCTGCACCTTTTCCGACCATTTGTATTCGATGCCGAGTTCCTTCTCCGCTTTCTGCAAGGCAACATGGATCTGGTTGTCCCACGGCTCCTCGATCGGCGTGGCGAAGATCGCCGCCACCTTCAGCTTCTTGTCCTTGGCGAACGCCGCACCCGGCAGCATGGCCGCTGCCAGGCCAAGCGCGCCGAGCTCCAGCACATTGCGCCGCGAAATCCCTTCGCGTGTCGACGAAGATTTGTTCTTCCGGTTTTCCATTGCAGTCCCCTCTGTTTGACAGCCGTGTCGAGCCGGCCGTTCTAAAAATCAGACGGGGAACTATGGAACGGGTCCGGACTTTTGTCCACATGGTCAAATTTGGCGACACGCCGAATCCAGCCCTGATTCTCGCTGGCCAAACGGCAGGCGGCGGTCAAGCCCGTTCGAGCGCGATGGCGATGCCCTGGCCGACGCCGATGCACATCGTCGCCAGGCCGTAGCGGCCGCCGCGCTCGCGCAGCTCCAGCGCCGCCGTGCCCGAGATGCGCGCGCCCGACATGCCCAGCGGATGGCCGAGCGCGATGGCGCCGCCATTCGGGTTGACGTGTTCGGCATCCTCGGCAATGCCGAGCTGGCGCAGCACGGCGATGCCTTGCGAGGCAAAGGCTTCGTTGAGCTCGATGACATCGAACTGTCGCGGCGTCAGGCCAAGCCGCGCGCAAAGTTTCTGCGTCGCCGGCGCCGGGCCGATGCCCATGATGCGCGGCGCAACGCCGGCGGCGGCGCCGCCGAGGATGCGGGCGATCGGCGCCAGGCCGTATTTCTTTATCGCGGCCTCCGAGGCGACGATCAGCGCCGCCGCCCCGTCATTGACGCCGGAGGCATTGCCGGCGGTTACCGTGCCGCCCTGCCGGAACGGCGTCGGCAGCTTGGCCAGCGCCTCGACCGTCGTGCCGGCGCGTGGATGTTCGTCTTTCGAGACCACCACCGCATCGCCCTTGCGCTGCGGGATGGTCACCGCGGTGATCTCCTTGGCCAGGCGGCCATTGGCCTGCGCCGCGACAGCCTTGTCCTGGCTGCGCACGGCAAAGGCGTCCTGGGCTGCGCGGGTAACGGCGAATTCTTCTGCCACGTTCTCGCCCGTCTCCGGCATCGAATCGACGCCATATTGCTTCTTCATCAGCGGGTTGACGAAACGCCAGCCGATGGTGGTGTCGTGGATCTCGGCATTGCGCGAGAACGCCGTGTCGGCCTTGGGCATGACGAAGGGCGCCCGGCTCATCGATTCGACGCCGCCGGCGATCATCAATTCCGCTTCGCCGGCCTTGATGGCCCGCGCGGCAATGGTCAGCGCATCCATGCCCGAACCACACAGGCGATTGACGGTCGAACCCGGGATTTCCTTTGGCAGGCCCGCCAGCAACAGCGCCATGCGCGCTACGTTGCGGTTGTCCTCTCCGGCCTGGTTGGCGCAGCCATAGACGACGTCGTCCACCGCCTGCCAGTCGATGCCGGCATTGCGCTCGACCAGCGCCTTCAGCGGTATGGCGCCGAGATCGTCTGATCGCACCGAGGACAGCGAACCGCCGAAGCGGCCGATCGGCGTGCGGATGTAGTCGCAGATATAGGCCTCGGCCATGTCATGCAGCCTTTGCTTTTCCGGTTCCCCCATGCGCCGCCTTGGTGCGGGCCTGCAGGTCGCGCAATGTATTGAGTTCGAGTTCGCTTGGCGCCGGTGTTTCGTCAAGCGCCTCGGCGAACTTAACCACCCAGCCACAGCTGTCCTGCACCTGCTGGCGGGTGACGCCGGGATGCAGCGACACGACCGTGAATTCCTTGGTCACCGGGTCCGGCTTCCAGATGGCGAGATCGGTGATCAGCAGTGTCGGCCCGGCGGTGTCGATGCCCAGCCGCTTGCGGTGATCGCCGCCCTCGCCATGGCCGAAGGAGGTGAAGAAGTCGATCTTCTCGACCATGCCGCGCCTGGTTTGCGCCATGGTGATGTAGATCTCCTTCGACGAGGTCGCGATCTCCGGCGCGCCGCCGCCGCCGGGGAGCCTTGTCTTGGGATGGACATAGTCGCCGATGACCGTGGTGTTGATGTTGCCGAACTTGTCGAGCTGCGCGGCACCGAGGAAACCGATCGAGATGCGGCCGCCTTGCAGCCAGTAGCGGAACATTTCCGGCACCGCGACGGTGGTGACGGCGGTCTCGCACAATTCGCCATCGCCGATCGACAGCGGCAGCACGTCAGGCGCGGTGCCGATCGTGCCGCTCTCGTAGATCAGCGTGATGTCAGGCGCATGCGTCAGCCGCGCCACGTTGCAGGCGGCGGACGGCGCGCCGATGCCGACGAAGCAGACATCGTCATTGCGCAGCGCGCGGCTGGCGGCGATCGTCATCATCTCGTTGGGGGTGAAGCCCGGATTGTCGCTCATGCAGCTTTCCTCAGATGCTCGACGCGGCCAGCGAAATCGTCGGCGCTCTTTTCGATGACATTCGCCTGCATCCAGGCATGGAACTTCTCGCGGTCGGCGGCGATCGCGTCCCATTCGAGATAGGCGGCGTTGTCGCGCGCGTAATAGCCATGGGCATAGGACGGATGCGAGCCGCCGGGCACCACCGAGATCGCCGCGATCGTCCAGCGCGGCAGCACGGTCAGATTGGGGTGCAGATCGTCGAAATTGTCGACCACCTCCTCCACCGTCACCACGGCGCGCCTGGCCGCCAGCACAGCCTCCTTCTGGATGCCGATGATGCCCTCGACCAGCACATTGCCTTTCCTGTCGGCCTTCTGCGCATGGATGAAGGTGACGTCAGGCCGAATTGAGGGAACGGCCGCCAGCACCTCGCCGGTGAACGGACAGGTGACCGACTTGATGTTCGGGTTGACCGCGGCAAGGCCTGCGCCGCGATAGCCGCGGAACACCGCGCAGGGCAGGCCGGCCGCGCCCGCCTCATAGGCGTTGGCCATGCCGGCATGGCTGTGCTCCTCGACCTCGATCGTCCGGGGAAAACCGTTCTCGATGGAATCGCGGGCGCGCCGCAGCAGGCCGACACCGGGATTGCCGACATAGGAGAAGACGATCTTCTTCGCCATGCCCATGCCGATCATCTGGTCGTAGATCAGGTCCGGCGTCATGCGGATCAGGGTCAGGTCGCGAAACCCCTGGCGAATCGCCTCATGCGCAGCGGCTGTCGGGATCAGGTGGGTGAAGCCCTCGAAGGCGACGGAGTCGCCATCGTTCAAATTCTCGGCCACGGCCTGTTTGAGCGGCAGGAACTTGACCATCGTCGACTCCCGGTCCAAAAGTTCGTATTGCGAACTTATGTTTTGTATGCGAAACTTTCTACGCCGGGTAAGGTCATGGAGTCAATCCGGGCGTCGATACCCTTTGGCGGAGGTGAGATGGGCGAAGAAGCCGCTTCCCGTGATCATGTCGGCTCGCTCGAGCGCGGCCTTGCGGTCATGGAGATCCTCGCCCGCCACCCCTCCGGCATGACGCTGACCGAAATGGCCCAGCAAGCCGGCCTGACCCGGGCCGGCGCCCGCCGTTTCCTGCTGACGCTTGTCGCATCGGGCTATGCCACCCAGGACGGCCGTGTGTTCTCGCTGTCGCCGCGCCTGCTGGCCGTTGCCCGCACATGGCTCGGTGGCGGCTCGCTGTGGAGCTTCGCCGCGCCGATCATGCGCGCGGTCGCCGCGCAGCTGAACGAGGCCTGCTCTGCGGCGATCCTGTCGGGCCAGGATGTCGTCTATGTCGCCCGCATTCCTGGCCGTCGCATCCTCAGCGTCTCGCTCGATGTCGGCACCAGGCTGCCCGCCTATTGCACCTCGATGGGGCGCATGCTGCTCGCCGGCCTAGCGCCGCAGGAACTCGACGAATTTCTGCACCAGGCGACCATCGAGAGACGGACGCCGAAGACGATCACCGACATCGGGCTGCTGGCCGAGGCCATCGGCAAGGCGAAGGCCGACGGCTTTGCCATCGTCGACGAGGAGCTGGAACTCGGCCTGCGCTCCATCGCCGTGCCGATCTGCGACCGCGCTGGCAACACGGTCGCGGCCATCAACGTCTCGACCCAGTCGGCGCGGTTTACCGTCGCCGAGATGGAGCGGGAAATCCTGCCGGCGCTGCTTGGAGCCAGACAGCGCATCGAGGATTTTTTTGTGGTCTAAGAGGTCGAACGCCGGCGGGCCAGCCTCCGATATTTGCACCCTCAGTGCTTGATCCTGTCTCGCATCGCGTACCACAGCATGCCCAGCACATAGAGCGGCCCGCGCAGCGCCGTGCCGCCGGGGAACGGCAGCGGCGTCAGCGTCGAGAACAGGTCGAGCCGCGAGGCGTCGCCGGTGATGGCTTCGGCCAAAAGCTTGCCCGACAGCGTCGACAGGATGACGCCCTTGCCGGAATAGCCATGCGCGAAATAGACCTCGCCATAGTGCCCGACATGCGGCAGCCGCGATGTCGTCACCGACACCAGCCCGCCCCAGGCATGATCGATGCGGCAGCCCCTGAGCTGCGGGAAGGTGGCTTCCATGTGAGGCCGCACGAAGCCGGCAATGTCGGCCGGCGGCGACGGCGTGTAGCGCTCGCCGCCGCCGAACAGCAGCCGTCCATCCGCCGACATACGATAGTAATTGACGACGAAGCGTGTGTCGGAGACCGCGACATTGGCCGGGATGACGTTGCGCTTGCCTTCCAGCGGCTCGGTGGCGACGATGTAATTGCCGACCGGCATGATGCGGCTGTTGACGCGCGGCTCCAGCCCATTGAGCAGCGCATCGCCCGCCAGCACGACATGTTTTGCGCGCACCGAGCCATTCGATGTCGAGACCCGGATCGAAGGCTCGCGCTCCAGCTTCACCGCCACCGAATTCTCGTGAATGGTGACGCCGGCGGCCACCGCCGCGCGGGCAAGGCCAAGCGTGTAGTTCAGCGGATGCATGTGGCCGCCAAGCGGCTCATACATCGCGCCATCATATGCGGTGTCGACCTTGGCCCGGGC
This sequence comes from Mesorhizobium sp. WSM4312, assembly GCF_002294875.1. Taxonomy (NCBI): domain Bacteria; kingdom Pseudomonadati; phylum Pseudomonadota; class Alphaproteobacteria; order Hyphomicrobiales; family Phyllobacteriaceae; genus Mesorhizobium; species Mesorhizobium sp. WSM4312. Next base: position 35,016 of record NZ_NSFU01000011.1, read on the forward strand.
GTCGGCTGCCGACAGGATCTCGACGTCGCGGAATTTCATCACGCTGTCGAGGCACTTGGCCTCTTCCTCCAAATCCTTGAGATCGGAGCCGTTGACGGCGCCGACCAGATGGCCGGTGAGCCTGAGATCGCAGTCGATGGCGTGGCGCTCGATGATATCCATCACCAGGCCGCGTGCCTCGAAGGCAAGGTCGAACAGCACCTTCGCCCGCTCCGGCCCGAAAAGCTTGACCAGGCCTTTGGCGCCCTTGCGCAGGCCGGGGATCATCTGGCCGCCATTGCGCCCCGATGCGCCCCAGCCGATCCTGCCGCCTTCGAGCAGCACCACCTTCAGGCCGCGCTCGGCGGCGTGAAGAGCAGCCGACAAGCCGGTGCAGCCGCCGCCGACGACAACCAGATCGGCTTCGACATCGCCGGCAAGCGCCGGATGGTCCGGCGCCGGATTGGCGGTGGCGACATAGTAGGATTTGCCGATATCGAGACCGGAATTGAAACCTGTTGAAGATGCCATGATCACACCTTCAGCAGCAGGTGATCGCGTTCCCAGCTCGTCACCACGCTCTGGAACAGGTCGAGCTCGACGCTCTTGACGCGCAGATAGGTCTGGAAGAAATCCTCGCCGAGCAGTTTGCGCACCGGCTCACAGGCGGTGAAGCGATCGAGCGCCTCCTCCATGGTCTTGGGCAGCGTGCTCTTGATCTTGTAGGCATTGCCCGAAGCTTCGGCCGAGCGCGCGAGTTTCTGCTCGACGCCGAGATAACCGGCGAGCAGCGAGCCGGCGATCGCCAGATAGGGATTGGAATCGGCGCCCGGCAAACGGTTCTCCACCCGCCGCGCCGAACGGCCGCCGGCCGGCACGCGCAAGCCGCAGGAGCGGTTGTCATGCGACCATTCGATGTTGGCCGGCGCGCTGTGGTTCGGCCTTATGCGGCGGAACGAATTCACATTGGGCGCGAACAGCGGCATGATTTCCGGCACATATGTCTGCAGGCCGCCGATGAAATGGCCGAACATCTCGGTGTCGGCATCATCGTCGCTGGCAAACAGCGCATTGCCCGCCTCATCGACAACCGACATGTGCAGATGCATCGAGCTGCCCGCCTGGGCCGCGATCGGCTTGGCCATGAAGGTGGCATGCATGCCGCATGGCTGCGCGGCCTGGCGCGTCAGCCGCTTGAACAAAAGCACCTGGTCGGCCAATGGCAGCGCGTCGCCATGCAGGAGGTTGATCTCCAGCTGCGCCGTGCCCGATTCATGGATCAGCGTATCGAGCGGCAGGCCGGCCGCCGCGGCGTAGTCGTAGACGCGCCGGATCACCGGCTCGAATTCTTCCAGCGCCGCCATGTCATAGGGATGCTGCACGCCCTCGGCACGGCCATTCGCCCCGACCGGCGCGATCAGCGGCCTGTCCGGATCCGGGTTGGGCGCGGTCAGATAGAATTCGACCTCCGGCGCCACCACCGCGCGCCAGCCGCGCCGGCGGTAGAGATCGAGCACGGCGCGCAGCACATGCCGCGGCGAGGCCATCCATGGCCGGCCATCCATGTGGAAGGCGTCGGCGAAGACATACGCCTTCCCTGGCCCGGCGCCCCGCGCCAGGCACAACGTCGAGACGTCAGGCACCATGCGCATGTCCGGATCCGAATAGGCAAAGCCCTCGTCGATCGAGCCGGAATAGCGGCCGTCGATGCTGACGAGAAAGGCGCTGCTCGGCAGATACAGCGCGCGGTCTTCCAGCGCCTTGAGGAATTTGACCGTCGGCAGCGCCTTGCCGCGCAGCACGCCGTTCATGTCCGGCACCAGGCATTCGACCTCGTTGATGCCGTGCTGTGCCAACCAGGCCCTGGGATCGTTGGTCGCGGTATTCGTGTTCTTATCAAGCATGTCGTTCAAGTCCGTATCAGAGAGAGTATGGCTTGCGCGGCCACGTCCGTTCCGGGTTGCAGCGCCATTTGGGCCGCATTGTCCCTCAGGCGGGCGCGCATGGCGTCGTCGGCCAGCAGGCCGAGAATGGCTCTCTCCAATACTCCTTCAGTCCAGGCATCCCGGCCGATATGATCGCCGGTGCCGGTCTCGCCGGCTCGGCGCGCATTGTCATGTCCGTCCCAGCAATAGGGCATGATCAGCGACGGCACGCCGAAGCGCAGCGCCTCGCAAAAGCTGTTGTTGCCGCCGTGGTGGATGAACAGGTCCGACTTCGCCACCACCGAAGGCTGCGGAAACCAGGCGTCGAGATAGACATTGTCCGGCACCGCGCGATAGGCGTCGCGCAGGCCGCCGACATTGACAATGAAGCGCGCCGGCAGCCTGTCGAACACGGCAAGCATGCGTTCGATCAGCCCGACATCCATGGCCCCTAAACTGCCGAAGCTGACATAGACCAGCGGCCCGCCATTGCGCGGAAACACCGGCACCTCGAACGGCCCTTCCGAGCGCACGCAGCCTTCGAGATAGACGAATCGGGCGGGATCGAGCGGTTTGGCCCGCTCGCGCCGCACGATCGACGGCGTCAGCAGCAGGTTGAGGTCGGGCGAAGCCTCGAGGAACAGGCCCTTGGGCAATGGCGCCAGGCCGGCATCCACGCGAAAGCGGTTGAAGCGGTCATGCGCCGGCGCCGAGGCCGAGAGATAGCGCGCCTCGAACGCCGCGCGTTGCGGGTCATCGGCAGCCATGCCGGAAAGGTAGGGCGGTACTTCGGCGTCCGGCAGCTCGGTCTCGGCGCAGGAGACGACGCGTACCCAGCGGCAGCCGGCGGCGGCGATCGCCGGAAACATGATGACGTTGTCGAGCACCACCGCGTCGGGCTTCAGCCGCGCCAGCAATTGCCGCAGCGGCGCCTCGGCATTGACCGCCGTGTCGACAATCGCTTGCCAGGTCGGCGCGACATAGGTTTCGAGTTGGTCGATCGGACTGAGCCTAAAATGCGGCAGGTGCCGGCGCACGAAAGCCTGCCAGTAGCTCTGGCGCTCGCTGTCGCTCAGCGGCTCATCGGTCGGCAGCTGGTATTCCTGGAAACCATAGTCGGCAAAGACGCCGGAGAAACCGGCATGGCAGATGAAGACGGGCCGGGCGCCCCGCGCCCGCAAGGCCTGCGCGATGCCGACGCAATTCAACGCGGCGCCGAAGCTTGCTTCGGGAAACAGCGCGATGGTCGGGCTGGCTCTACGCGTCAATTAATCCTCTTCATTCCGGCCGGCTGATCATGCCGAACAGGGCGGGCGCCCCGCGGCTGGCCGCTTGCGGTCGCTGGTTGCGGGAGAGCCGCAGGTGGATGCGAAGCAGATCGGCAGCCACCTCATACTGCCGGCTTTCGAGATGGTCGAGTATGTTCAGGTGTTCCAGCAAGGACTGCCGCAGCCGGAAGACGTTGACCCCGGCATAGATGCCCGGCAGCCGGCGCAGGCGCAGATGATCGGCCAGCGCGTCGGCGATGAACCGGTTGGCACAGCCCTCGGCGATCATGCCGTGGAAATCCATGTCCAGCCGCTGGAACTCACGCGTGTCGAAGGCGGCATCCGGCAACGCCGACAGAGCGTCCATGCCCTGGCGCAACGCCGCCGCCCGCGCGCCGTCCAGCCGGAATCCCGGCGTCAGGATCGCCGCCGGCTCGAGCAGCAAGCGGAACTCATAGCTTTCGCCTTGCGCCTCGGGATCGTCGGGCGTGCGCCGGAAAAGCCAGGATTGGCCGGGCGCGCGGTCCAGCAGATTCTCCTCTGTCAGTTTATTAAGCGCTTTTAGTACCGTCTTGCGATCAGCACTGTAGCGTCGCATCAGCGCCGCGGCGGTCACTGTCTGGTCCAGCCGCCGCGCCGACCGGTCGCGCAGGATCGCCTCGGCCAGATCATCCTCCTCCGCGCTCGGAAGCTCGGCGGCGATGGCCGGCTGCGCCGCGAGGTCGACCGCCAGATGATAGCCGGTATCGGCCTCCCAGCGCACGACGCCCCGTTCCGCGAGCAGGCTGAGTGCCGCCCGCACCGGCGTACGCGAGACATTGCACAGCGAGGCGATCTGCTGTTCGGGCAGGCGCGCGCCAGGCTCGAAGCCGCGCTGGCGCGCCACATCCAGGATGCGCTGCGCCAGGTCGAGATGGTTGGTGCGAGGTCGTCGGGCTGCGGCTTGCATGACTTGTCTCGGCGGATGGATATGACCGTATTGGTTTGGCCGATCGCGGGCACAAGCGCAATCGGCCAGATTCCTCGGTCGCTTGGCAAATTATGGATTGACGTACTTTTTTCTGCAATAGTACTGTCAGGATAATCGGCGATAAAAAGACCGAGGGAACAGGATCGAAAGCAGCGGCATGGGTCGCGCCCGGTCCAGCACAGAATTCGACGATCAACCGGAATGGGAGTCTGCCATGACCGCTACCAGCCCACGACGCCGTGCGCTCAAGGTCTCTTCAATCGCTCTCGGCCTTGCCATGGCGCTGTCGGCGCCGGCAATCGCCGCCGACCTCGTCATCTCCAACTGGGACGGCTACATGGCGCCCGATGCCATGGCCGCCTTCAAGACCGCCACCGGCGTCTCCGGCGAAGTGGTGGTGCACGCCACCAATGAAGAGATCATGGGCAAGCTGATCGCCGCCGGCGGCAAGGGCTATGACGTGGTCTTCGTCTCCTCGCCCTTTGCCGAGGTGCTGAACAAGCTCGGCCTGATCGAGCCGATGGACCACGCCAAGATCCCCAATCTCGCCAACCTCTACCCGGAAGCGACCAAGCTGCCGCACGATGTCGGCAACTCCTTCTCCGTGCCCTACACCTGGGGCACGACCGGCCTCTGCTACCGCTCGGACCTGGTCAAGACGGCGCCGACGAGCTGGAGCGATCTGCTCGCGCCTTCAGACGCGCTGAAGGGCAAGACCACCATGCTGGCGACCGATCGCTGGCTGCTGGCGGCCGGCCAGCTCGACAAGGGCTTTTCAGTCAACGAGACCGATCCGACCAAGATGGCCGAGGTCAAGGACCTCTTGATCTCGGCAAAGAAGACCTTGCTCGCCTATGACGACACCACCTTCTATTCCAAGCTGGTTTCGGGCGAGGCGCTGATGGTGCAGGCCTGGGACGGCTGGTGCAATTACGGCATCGCCGAGAAGCCGGAGATCAAATACGTCATTCCGAAGGAAGGTTCGGACCTCTGGGTCGACACGATGGTGGTGATGAAGGCTTCCGAGCACAAGGACGACGCCTTCAAGTTCATCAACTTCATGCTCGACGCCAAGAACCACGCCTGGGCGGCGCAGAACATCGACTACAAGGTGCCGAACAAGCCGGCGATGGAAAGCCTGCCGGCCGATTTCCTGGCCAAATTCCCCAACATGGCGATGCCGGTGGCTGATCTCGTCAAGTTCGAGCAGCTGCGTGACGTCGGCGAAGCCCAGCGCGACTATTCCAAGATCGTCAGCGAGATCAAGGCCGCGCAGTAGGCGGCATTCCAGCAGCGTCTTGGAAGCAAGCTTGCGTTCCGTCCCCTCTCGCTCCTCCCTGCTGATGGCCCCGGCGCTGGTCTGGTTGACCGCGCTGATGGTGGTGCCGTGCGCGCTGGTGCTGGCGCTCGCCTTCTTCCGCCGCGGCATTTATGGCGGCATCGACTACACCTTCACGCTGGAGAATTTCGGGCTGGTCTTCGACCCGCTCTATGCCGGCATTTTCCTGAAATCAGCGCGCATCGCCAGCACCGCCACGCTGATCGCGGTGGTGATCGGCTATGCCGCCGCCTACGCCATCTCCGCTGCCCCACGCCGCTGGCAGCCTGTGTTCCTGTTCTTTGCCGTGCTGCCGTTCTGGTCGAACTATTTGATCCGCACCTATGCCTGGATCGTGCTGCTCAACCGCGAAGGCCTGATCACGCAGCTCCTGCGCTGGCTCGGCTATACCGGCGAACCGCCATCAATGCTCTATACCGAAGGCGCGGTCATCGCCGGCCTCGTCTACAACTATCTGCCCTTCGTCATCCTCGCCTGCTACGCGCCACTGTCGCGGCTCAACCCCGAACTCGCCGAAGCCTCGCGCGATCTCGGCGCCTCGGCCGCCACCACATTCCGCCGTGTCATCCTGCCGCTGACCGTGCCCGGCATCGCCGCCGGCGCCGTCTTCGTCTTCGTGTTGTCGATCGGCAATTTCGTCACCCCGGCGCTGCTTGGCGGCGGTCGTTTCCAGATGATCGGCAATCTCGTCTACGACCAGTTCCTCACCGCCAATGACTGGCCCTTCGGCGCCGCCTTGGCGATGGCGCTGATCGCCATCATGCTGCTGGTCCTGATGGCGCAGGCGCTCGCCGCCGATCGTGCCTCGGGGCGGGCGGCGCAGGCCGGGGGAGGCGCGGATGGCTGAGCGCTCCCCTGCGACGCGCCGCACGCTCTGGCTCGTGCTGAGCCTGGTCTTCGCCTTCCTCTATATCCCGATCGCCGTGCTGGTGGCACTCTCCTTCAACGAAGGCGGGCTGCCGACGGCCTGGTCCGGCTTCTCGCTGAAATGGTACGCCTCGCTGGCCAACAATTCCGCGATCCTGTCGGCCGCCCTCAACACGCTGATCGTGGCGCTGGTCTCCACCGCCATCGCCACCTTGCTCGGCACGCTGCTGGCGATCGGCGTCGAGATGCGCCGGCAGTATGGCAAGGGGCTGGAAGCCCTGATCTTCGCGCCGATGATCATTCCCGACATCGTGCTGGCGATCGCGCTGCTGTCGTTCTTCTCCATGCTCAATTTGACCATGGGCCTGCACACAATCATCCTCGCTCATGTCGTCTTCAACCTCGCCTTCGTCTGCTCGGTGGTGCGCGCAAGGCTGAAGAGCTTCGACTGGTCGATCGTCGAGGCCTCCGCCGATCTCGGCGCCTCCGCGCTCACCACCTTTCGGCGCGTGACCTTGCCGGTCATCGCGCCTGCCGTGATCGCCGGCGCGCTGCTCGCCTTCACGCTGTCGGTCGACGAGTTCATCATCGCCTTCTTCACCGCTGGCGCCGGCCGTGCCTCGACCACGCTGCCGATGCAGATCTACGCCATGATCCGCTTCGGCATCACACCTGAGATCAACGCGCTGGCGACCATCGTCATGGCCGTAAGCATCACCGCGCTGACCCTGTCGCAGCGGCTTAACAGGGGAATGATCGGCCAATGAGCGAACCGCGCACCCTGTTGGCCATCGATCATGTGTCGAAGAATTTCGGCCGGGTCACCGCCGTTGACGGCATCTCGCTCGATATCCGGGAGAACGAGTTCTTCGCGCTGCTTGGGCCCTCCGGCTGCGGCAAGACCACGCTCTTGCGCATGCTGGCCGGTTTCGAGACCCCGAGCGACGGGCGCATCCTGCTCGACGGCAAGGACATCGCCAGGACCCCGCCCAACAAGCGGCCGGTCAACCTGATGTTCCAGTCCTACGCGCTGTTCCCGCATATGAGCGTGCGCGCCAATGTCTCCTATGGGCTGGAGATGGAGCGCTTGCCGGCTAACGAAATCCGTTCCCGCGTCGACGCCATCCTGGGGACCACCGAGCTCGTCCCCTTCGCCGACCGCAGGCCGGAGCAATTGTCAGGCGGCCAGAAGCAGCGCGTCGCGCTGGCCCGCGCCCTGGTGAAGCGGCCAAGGCTGCTGCTGCTCGACGAGCCGCTCGGCGCGCTCGACAAGAAACTGCGCGGCGCCATGCAACTGGAATTGAAACGCCTGCAGCACGAGGTCGGCATCACCTTCGTCATCGTCACCCACGACCAGGAAGAATCGCTCGTCATGGCCGATCGCATGGCGGTGCTCAAGGATGGCAAACTGTTGCAATGCGACACCCCGCACACGGTCTACGAGCATCCGGCCGACCGTTTCGTCGCCGACTTCATCGGCGTGATGAATTTCATCCCGGGCTGGACCTCAGCCGATGGCGTGGTGGCCGAGAACGGCGCGCGCTTTAGCGGTAAGGTTCCCGCAACGCTCACGCCCGGTGCTTCGGCCGTAGCTTCGGTGCGGCCGGAACGCATCCAGCTATTCCCATCGATCGAGACCGCCAACCGCACCATCGGCACGGTCGAGGCGCTGGCCTATCACGGCCTCGATCTGCAGCTGCATATCCGCACACCGCTGTCGCCAAAGCCGTTCCTCGTGCGCGTCACCGCGGACGCAGCCGACCGCCGGCCGGTGTCGTCGGGCGACCAGGTCGAACTCGGCTGGGATGCCGCTGATGTCAGAATTTTCGCAGAATAGGAGAAGCTTGATGGCGCAGAAGACGATCGCCTTTTTCCCGGAAGCCGCCTACGGCCCGGCGCTCAATTCCGTCGGCATCGCCCAGGCCGTCGAGGCGCGCGGCCACAAGGCCGTGTTCCTGTCCGATCCCGGCTTCGTCGAGGTCTATCGGGGCTACGGTTTCGAGGCGCATCCGGTGAACCTGTCCGAGCCGATGCCGCCCGAGCAGATGGCGAAATTCTGGGAGGATTTCATCAACGGCCACATCCCGAATTTCCGCAAATCGCCCTACGACCAGGTCGACAATTACGTCAAGGATTGCTGGACGGCGATCGTCGACAGCGCCAAATGGGCGCAGAAGGATCTGCCGGGCGTGCTGGCCGCCATTAAGCCCGATGTCATCTGCGTCGACAATGTCATCCTGTTCCCAGCCATAAAACAGTTCGGCAAGCCATGGGTGCGCGTCATCTCCTGCTCGGAAAACGAGATCGAGGACGAGGACATCCCGCCGCATCTGTCGGGCTGCGGCGAGAATGACCATGCCGGCCACCAGCGCTACCGCGACCACTTCAACGCGGTGATCAAGCCGATCCATGACGACTTCAATGCCTTCCTGAAGGCCAACAACGAGGCGCCTTACCCGATCGGCCAGTTCTTCGAGGCCTCGCCCTATCTCAATTTGCTGCTCTATCCCGAGGCGGCGAAGTTCAAGCGCCGCCATCCGCTCGACCCGGTGAAATTCCAGTATCTCGAAGGCTGCGTGCGGCAGGAGAAGCCCTATGCGGTGCCCACCTTCGCGAAGAACAATGACGGGCCGCTGCTCTATGTCTCCTTCGGCAGCCTCGGCGCCGGCGATGTCGAGCTCTTGAAGCGCATCATCGCCACGCTGGGCAAGACCCGCTACCGCGCGCTGGTCAATGTCGGCGGCTACAAGGATCAGTATACGGACGTGCCCGGCAACGTCATCGTCGAGAGCTGGTTCCCGCAGCCTTCGGTGATCCCGCAGGTCGATGCCGTCATCCACCATGGCGGCAACAACTCGTTCACCGAGTGCCTCTATTTCGGCAAGCCGGCGATCATCATGCCCTATGTCTGGGATGGTCACGACAACGCCACCCGCGTCGAGGAAACCGGCCATGGCTTCGGCATGCCGCGCTACGACTGGAGCGATACCGATCTGGTCGCGAAGATCGAGGCCTGCCTCACCGATCCCCAGATGAAGGCGGAGCTGGCGAGGACATCGGCACAGATGCACGCGCAGAGCGGGCCTGAGAAGGCTGCCGGTTTGCTGGAGGCGTTGCTGTGACCTCCTCCGCTCCGCATCTTCACCAGGCATCCACCCGCACCGATCTCGTCGACTGGGGCGCCCAGCCCGATGCATTGGAAGGCGCGTCGCATTCCACCGGCAGGCTGCTGCACAAGGGCCCGAACAACCAGCCGGAATCCGGCATCTGGGTCTGCACGCCGGGCCGCTGGCGGCTCTCGATCCCGCGCGATGAATTGTGCCATTTCGTCGTCGGCCGCGCGACCTACCGCTCGCATGTCGGCGAAGTGATAGAAGTCTCGGCCGGGACCGTGGTCATGTTCCCCGCCGGCTGGACGGGCGAATGCACGGTGCACGAGACCATGCGCAACGTCTACATGCTGGCCTGACGCCGCGACACAGGGAGCAAGACATGTCGACACCGCACTGGCCACAGGCCTCGAGCGTGGAACTGGAGGATTGGGGTGCGGGCAGCAACACGCTTGCCGGCGCGCCGCGCGCCTCCGGCAAGATCCTGTCGCAGAATCCGGACGGGTCGAGCGAATGCGGCCTGTGGTCGTGCACGCCGGGCACCCGCAAGGTCACCTTCGCCACCGACGAGTTCTGCCACTTCCTGTCTGGTCACGGCAGCTATGTCCACGAGCACGGCGAACAGATTCCGGTCGAGGCCGGCACACTGGTGTTCTTTCCGGCCGGCTGGACCGGTATTTCCATCGTCACGCAAACGCTGACCAAGGCCTTCATGTGCCGGTGAGCATCATTTCAAGGAAATCCATATGACCACGCCCATCATGCAATCGCCGCTCGCCGTCACCGACCTGGTCGACTGGGGCGTCATCCCGACAATGATCGAGGGCCAGTCCCACACCTCGGGCAAGCTGCTCCACAAGGGACCGGAGGGCCGCTCCGAATGCGGGTTGTGGGTCTGCACGCCGGGCAAATGGCACTGCCACGTCACCCGCGACGAGTTCTGCCATTTCCTCGAAGGCCGCTGCACCTATGTGCACGAATCGGGCGAGGTGATCGAAATCGAGCCGGACACGGCGGCTTTCTTCCCACAGGACTGGAAGGGCGTCTGCACCGTCCATGAGACGATCAAGAAGGTCTACATGATCCGCTGAGCCTTTCCGACAATTCTACCCTGCCGGACACCTGACGCGGCTTTCTGCGCTTCCGGTGCTCACGGACCTAAATGTCCGCTGCGCTCCGGTTCTCGAAAGCCACGCCATCTGCCTCGGCAGGGCGAATTCTCAAAAAGGCTCCATACGTGGAGGAGGACAAGATGCATTTCTCCGCTGACCGGCCGACCTTCTTCGTCAATCCGGACTACCTGCCGATGGCGGGTGCAAACAAACCGGTGATCGATCCGGCCACGCTGGAAACGGTCGGCGCCATCGCCGCGGCCAGCGATGGCGAGATCGATGCCGCGCTCGCCGCCGCGACCGGGGCGCAGGCCGCCTGGAAAAGGCTCGATGCCAAGAGCCGGGCGAAGCACCTGCATGCCGTAGCCAACGCCATCGAGGCCGCCGATTTCACCCGCTGCGCCGAGCTGATGGTGCGCGAGATGGGCAAGCCCTATCCGGAAGCCATCGGCGAGATCGCCAATTGCGCGCCGATCTTCCGCTACTATGCCGAGATGGCGCGCGACGACGCCGGCAAGATCGCCGGCACGACGCAGGCCGGCTCGTTCCAATATGCGCGCTACGAGCCTTATGGCGTCTCCGTCCACATCATGCCCTACAATTTTCCGATCCTGTTGATGTGCTGGACGGTGGCCGCTTCGCTTGCCGCGGGCAATGCCTGCATCGTCAAGCCGGCCGAGGCGACGACGCTGTCGACGCTGGACTACATGAGCGTGTTCCGCTCGCTCCCGGCAGGCCTGGTCTCCTGCCTGCCAGGCGGCGCGGGCACGGCCCAGGCGCTGATCACGTCCGACCGCACCCATGCGGTTGCCTTCACCGGCTCGGTCGCCGCCGGCAAGGCGGTGGCCGTCGCCTGCGCCGAACGCATGAAGCCTTGCGTCATCGAGGCCGGCGGCAGCGACCCGCTGATCATCAGCGAACACGCGCCGCTGGAGGTCGCCGCGGCCGGCAGCGTCACCGCCGCCTTCCACCTCACAGGCCAGGTCTGCACTTCGGCCGAGCGCTTCTTCGTCGTCGATGCCGTGCATGACCGCTTCGTCGAGTTGTTTGCCGAAAGGACACGCGCGCTGCGCATCGGCAACGGCATGGACAAGGCCGAGATCGGCCCCCTGGTCAGCGAAGCGGCTCGAGCCAAGGTCATGCGTCTTGTCGATGACGCCATTGCCCATGGCGCCGAGGCCGTCACCGGCGGGCGCATCCCGCCGTCGCACGACACCGGCTGGTTCTACGAGCCGACGATCCTGACCGGCGTCACCCCTGGCATGGCGATCGTGCGCGAAGAGTGTTTTGGGCCGGTCGCCGCCATCTGCCGCGTGAAGGATTTCGACGAGTCGATACGGCTTGCGAATGACAGCCCGTTCGGGCTCGGCGCCTCGGTGTTCACCACCGACCTCGCCGAAGCGCATGAGGCGGCCGAACGGCTCGAGGCCGGCATGGTCTGGGTCAACAACCCGCTGATCGACAATGACGCCCTGCCCTTCGGCGGCTGGAAGGCGTCAGGCCTCGGCCGCGAACTGGGACGGCAGGGGCTCGATGCCTTCCGTCGCTCGAAGATGGTCATCATCGACCACAGACCGGCGATCCAGGACTGGTGGTATCCCTACCCCGACAACTGGTTCCGCGAGACCGGCGGCCGCAAGCACGTGTGAGGGAATGGCGCGGCAACACCGCGCGGCTCGACGAGGTTTACGCCTCGGCCTCCCAGGAGCCGGTCTCGGCCATCCGCTTCAGCAGCGGAGCCGGCTTGAACACGTCCTTGCCGGTCCGCTTGTGCCACTGGTCGAGCCGTTCGACGATCTTTGCCGGCCCTTCGAGACCGGCCCAGAACATCGGGCCGCCCTTGCCGATGGGAAAACCGTAGCCATTGGCCCAGACGACATCGATGTCGGAGGCACGGGCCGCGATCTTCTCTTCGAGGATTTTCGCTCCCTCGTTGACCAGGGGATAGAGCGTGCGCTCGATGATTTCTTCCGCGCTGATCGCGCGCGGCGCAATGCCCTTCTCAGCAGCCTTGTCGCGGATCAGCGCCTCGACCTCCGGATCTGGAACGCCTGCCCTTGCGCCGGCTTCGTAGAGATAGAAACCCCGACCAGTCTTCTGGCCGAAACGTCCCAGTTCGCACAGCGTGTCGGCGATAACGGCCGTCAGGCCGCGCGCCTTGCGGTTGCGCCAGCCAATGTCGAGGCCGGCGAGATCGCCCATCTGGAACGGGCCTATCGGCCAGCCGAAATCGGTGAAGACCTTGTCGATCTGGCTGGGTGTCGCGCCCTCCAGCAGCAGCGCTTCCGATTCCGAACCGCGTGCGGCCAGCATGCGGTTGCCGACGAAGCCGTGGCAGACGCCGACGACGACCGCCACCTTGCCGATCCGCCGCGCGAGATCGACCACCGTCGCCAGCGCATCCGGCGCGGTCTTGTCGGCCCGCACGATCTCCAAGAGCTTCATGACATTGGCCGGCGAGAAGAAATGCAGGCCGAGCACATCCTGCGGCCGCGAGATCGAGCCGGCGATTTCATTGATGTCGAGATAGGAGGTGTTTGTAGCGAGGATGGCGCCCGGCTTGGCGATAGCATCCAGCTTGCCGAAAACCTGCTTCTTCACCGCCATGTCCTCGAACACCGCCTCGATGACCAGGTCGCAATCGGCGAGATCGGCATAGTCGGTCGAGCCCTCGAACTGGGCGAGCCGCTGACGCTTGGCGTCTTCGGTCAGGGAACCACGCGAAACGGAGACGGCATAGTTCTTCTCGATCATGCCCAGCCCGCGCTGCAGCGCTTCCACGGCGGTTTCCAGCAAGGTGACCGAAAAACCGCCATTGGCGAAGGCCATGGCGATGCCGCCGCCCATGGTGCCGGCGCCGATGACGCCGACGCGGGCAATCCTGCGCTTGGGCGTGCCCTTGCCGGGAAGCTTCGCCGCCTCGCGTTCGGCGAAGAACAGGTGCCGTTGCGCCCGCGACTGGTCGCTGGCGACCAGTTTCGCGAACAGCGCGCGCTCCGCCGCCAGCGCCTCGTCGAAGGGCAGCGTGAGGGCGTTGCGCACGGCTTGCGCGCAGGCGACCGGCGCTTCCAGCCCGCGCGCTTTCCTGGCGAGGTCCGCCGCCTCGGCGTCGAAAGCCGCCAGATCGGTTTCCCCAAGCCGGTCATTGCGATCGCGCACCGGCGTGAACGGACCACCCTTGCGGGCGATTTCCCGGGCGAAGTTCACGGCATGCGTGGTGAGGTCGCCTTCGAAGACAGCGTCAACGAGCCCGGCTTCATGCGCCTCGTCGGCACCCACCGGCGAACCCGAGACAATCATCTTCAGCGCCTTCACCGCGCCGACCAGGCGCGGCAGCCGCACCGTGCCGCCGCCGCCCGGCAAGAGGCCGAGCTTCACTTCGGGCAGGCCGAGTTTGGCGCCGGCATCGGCAACGCGGAAATGACAGCCGAGCGCCAGTTCCAGCCCGCCGCCGAGCGCGGTGCCGTGGATGGCGGCGACCGTCGGTTTGGCGATGGTTTCCAGCATCGCAACGGTGGCGCGCAGATCAGGCTGCTGCACCGGCTTGCCGAATTCGGTGATGTCGGCGCCGGCGACAAAGGTCCGCCCGGCGCAGGCAATCACGATGGCCGTGACCGAAGCGTCATCGCGCAAGTCGACAAGCGCCTGCATCAGCGGCTCGCGGACATGGAAACTCAGTGCATTGACCGGCGGATTGTCGATGGTGACGATGGCGACGCCATTGTCGTTCACGACGCTGACAGAATTGGACAAGCAGAGCCCTCCCGGGACCGACTGAAATCGCGGAAGGGTTTACTAGGCCGCGCCGCGAATGGGAACCCGCTGTTGGGCTGGCCCAACGTTTGGCGGCGCGACGGACTGCCCCAGAAGCTCGCGGCGATGCTCGCCGGACGCTCGGGAACGGCGATCACCGCACCGCCTTTTCCCCGCCTGCCGCCGTAATCACCCCGACGATGATCAGCCCCGTCAAAAGCAGGCGAACGCCCGCGCTGACCCCGAATGTGTTGAGCATGGTCAAGAGCAGCACCAGAAACAGCGCCGCGCCCCACACGCCGGGCACATTGGCCTTGCCGCCGGCCACCGACGTGCCGCCGATGACGACGACGGCGATCGAGGCGAGCAGATATTCATTGCCGATATCGACATTGGCGCCGCGGAAATAGCCGGCGAGCAGCGCGCCGTCGATGCCGCCGAGCGCGCCCGACAGCGTGTAGGTGAGGAAGCGGATGCGGCCGACATTGACGCCGGCGAGCCATGCGGCGCGGATGTTCTGGCCGATCGCCAGCACCGAGCGGCCATAGATCATGCGCTGCAGGGCGATGGCCGCGCCGATGGTGAACAGCACGGTCAGCACCGCCAGCACCGGAATGCCCAGGATCTGCCAGTTGGTGAAATCGGCAAAGCCGGGCGGCGGCTTGATCTGCAGCCCACGCCCATAGCTGATGTCGATCGACTGGATGATGAAGCTCGCCGACAAGGTGGCGATGATCGGCGGAATGCGCAGCGCCCAGATCAGCAGATAGTTGACCGCGCCGATCGCCGCGCCGCAGGCGAGCGCCGCCAGGAGGCCTACAACGATCATGGAATCGCTGCCGGCCATCACTTTCATGGCGACCGCGCTGGCGAGGCCGATATTGGCCGGCAGCGACAGGTCGACATTGCCGGGCCCAAGCGTGATGACGAACATCTGGCCGACGCCGACGATGACCGTGAACACCGCGAGCGACAACGCCGCCGTGACCATGCCGCCGGCGCCGTAGCCGCCGGTGAAGGCGATCGTCGCCAGCCACACGACAAGCGCGCCGAGGAACGACCATACCCAGGGCTTGCCGGCCAGCGATCTAACCAGGATCATCGCTTACCTCTCCCTGCGGCTGATCAGCACCCGCGCCGCCAGCACGATGATCAGGATGGCGCCGTTGGCGGCCACCTGCCAGTCCGGCGGAATGTGCATGAAGGTGAGCAGCGGCGAGGCGGCCAGCGCCAGTGTCAGCGCGCCGATCACCGCGCCGATCGGCGACACCCGGCCGCCGACGAATTCACCGCCGCCGAGGATGACGCCGGCGATCGACAGCAGCGTATAGCCATTGCCGATATTGGCATCGGCCGAGGTAGTGATGCCGATCAGCGCCATGCCCGACAGCATACCGAACACGCCTGCCAGCGCGAACAGCACGATCTTGGTTTTGAGCAGCGACCAGCCGGCGCGCTTGAGCGCGGCCGCATTGCCGCCGGAGCCGCGCAGGATTACGCCATAGGAGGTGCGCATCAGGCCGAAATGGACGATGAGGCCTATCAGCAGCGCCGCGATGATCGGGAACGGGACGAAGGGCGGCTTGAACGACATGATCGCCAGCAGCCAGTCCGGCGCCTTGCCGCCGGGCTTGGGCAGGACGAGGATGGCGAGCCCCTGCCAGACGAAACTCATGCCGAGCGTCACCACGATCGACGGCAGATTGCGCAGGCGGATCAGCGCGCCGAGCAGCGCATAGACGCCGATCGAGCCAACCAGGATGGCGACGCCGATGAGCGGCGCGTCCTTCAGCCAGGTCGCGGTGACGCAGCCGACGAAACCGACGAAGGTGCCGATCGACAGGTCGAGCTCATTGCCTGAAATGACGAACATCTGCGCGATCGTCGCCAGCGCGATCGGGATCGCCAGGTTCAGCATCAGGCTGAAGCCGAAATAGCTGATGGCGCGTGGGTTGAGCCAGGCGATGGCGAGCAGCACCAATGCCAGCGACAGCGCCGGCAGCAGCCCGCGCAGCAGGCGGGCACGGGCCAGCGCGCCACGCTCGGCGGAACTCCTGGCAGTGGCGTCGAGGCTGGCGGCGGTCATCTCAGGCCGCATCGCCGAAGGAGGACTGGATGATCTTCTCCTCGGTCAATTCGTCGCGACCCAGATTGGCGACGATGCGGCCGTTCTTGAAGACATAGACATGGTCGCAATTGTCGAGTTCCTCGGTTTCCGTGGTGTACCAGAGGAAGGTGCGGCCGCGGCCAGCCTCCTCGCGCACGAGGTCGTAGACTTCCAGCTTGGTGCCGATATCGACGCCGCGCATCGGATCGTCCATCAGCACGATCTGGGCATCCGAGCCGAGCGCGCGGGCAAACAGCGCCTTCTGCTGGTTGCCGCCCGAAAGCGAGAAGATGTTGTTGTTCATGTCGGGCGTGCGGATGCCGATCTTCTTCTGCCAGAACTGGGCCAACTCGGCCTCGCGCCGCGGCGAGATCAGCAGCCCGTTGCGCAAGCGCGCCAGCGAGCGGATGCCTATGTTCTCGGCGATCGACCATTGCGGGAAGATCCCGTCCGACTGGCGGTCGCCGGCGACCAGCGCCACCGGCGCGGTTACTTCGATGCCGGTCCTGGCGCGGAAGGCGGCCGCGAAGATCGCCAGCAACAGGTCGGTCTGGCCATGTCCCGCCAGCCCGGCAAGGCCGATGATCTCGCCGGCGCGGGCGACAAGGTCGGCGCCGTCCTTCTGCGCGGCGGGACGCGCCCGCACCCGCAACGGACCGTCAGCCGGCTTGGCCGCGGCAATCTCTGCGGCGATCTTCTGGCGCGCTTCCGCCCCGCCCATCGCGGTCACCAGCCGGTCGCGGTCGAAGGCATTCGCCGCGTCGGCGACCACCACCTTGCCGTCGCGCATCACCACGATGCGGTCGGCATTCCTGAGCACCTCGCCCAGAACATGCGAGATCAGGATGCAGCTCTTGCCGCCGGCGATGAAGCGGCGCACGAAGGCCAGCAATTGGCCAGCCGTGTGCGCGTCCAGCGATGATGTTGGCTCGTCGAGGATGACGAGGTCGAGCCTGTCCTGCGTCACCGTGAAGGCGCGCGCCACCTCGACCATCTGGCGCCGGCCGATCGACAGGTCGCCGACAATATCCCAGGCCGAGATGCCGTGATCGGGAAAGATCTCGTCAAGCTTGGCGGTGATCAGCGCGGCCGCCTTGCGCCGCCAGCCGAGGCCCGAGAGCGAGGCATGGTTGATGCGCGTGTTTTCGGCGACGCTGAGATTGGGGCACAGCGACAGTTCCTGGAACACGCAGCGTATGCCGAGCTTTTGCGCCCGCGACACCGCGTAGTTGTCCTCGATGCCCCCATGCACGCCGATCTGGCCGCTGTCGGGCGTGAGCGTGCCCGCGACCATGTGCATCAGCGTCGATTTGCCGGCGCCATTGTGGCCGACCAGGCCGACGCATTCGCCGGGCCGGACGTGGAAGTCCACCCCGCCCAGCGCGCGAACGGCGCCGAAATGTTTTTCGGCGCCGTTCAGTCTGATGATGTCAGCGTTCCCTCCGGGCATGCCTAGATATATCCGCGCGATGGTACGAAGGGCAACGCAAGCGCGACATTCACTTGATATTGGCCTTGATCGCCGCGAGGGCGTCTTCCTGCGTGTATTCGTGGGTGGCGACGCCGCCTTCCTTGATCTTCGGCAGGGCTGCCTCGAAGTCGTCCTGGGTGAAGGCCAGATACGGCACCAGCAGGTCGTGCGGAATGTCCTTGCGGCCATCGAGCACCTGCTGCGCCACCCAGAAGGCGAGCGACGACACGCCGGGCGCGATCGAAGCCGACCAGGTCTTGTAGCCGTCCTTGTCCTTCTGTTCCTTCCACCACTTCAGCTCGTCCTGCCGGTTGCCCATGATGATGGTCGGGCGCGGCTTGCCGGCGGCGGCGAAAGCCTGTGCGGCGCCATAGCCGTCACCACCCTGGTCGACGATGCCCACGATATCGGGCAATGAGGGCAGGATGGTCGCGACCGCTTTCTGCGCCGTCGTCTGATCCCAGTCGCCGGTCACCGAGCCGACGATCTTGAACTCGGGATGCGCGGCGACGCCTTCGAGGATGCCGGCATGGATGGCATCGTCGATCGAGGTGCCGGCCAGACCACGGATTTCCAGAAGGTTCCCGCCCTTGGGCTGGAACTTGGCCATCTGCTCGACTTCCTGCTTGCCCATGTCCTTGAAGTCGACGACGACGCGATAAGCGCAGGGCTCGGTCACGGTGCCGTCGAAGGAGACCACCGTGATGCCGGCGTCGCATGCCTGCTTGATGGCGCCGTTGAGCGCGTCCGGCGAGGCGGCGTTGATGACGATGGCGTCATAGCCCTGCAGGATCAGGTTCTGCACCTGGGCCGCCTGCGTCGGCACTTCCTTGTCGGCGGTGGTGAAGATGTCGGCCGCGCCGACGATCTTGTCGGCGACTGCCTTCTTGGTGACGATGCCGTAGCTGTCGAGCATCGCCTGCCGCCACGAATTGCCGGCGTAATTGTTGGAGAATGCGATCTTCTTGCCGCTGGTATCGGCAAGTGCCGTGCCCGATGCGAGCATCGCGGCAAGAGCGCTCAGAGCTAACAGTTTCTTCATGTTCGTACTCCTCCCAAGAGTTGCTGGTCGTGCGGATTTTAGGTGGAAAGTCGCGCCTGCGTTCCTGTTTTTTATCGATTGTCAGACAAATGAAGATGGCATAGCGGCCTGTCAACTGCAATCCGCAAAGCCTGCCGATCAACTTGCGGTGCGCCAATTGAAATGGCGTCGGTGGATGGGTAAGCCATGCGCACAGGAGGCTAACAGAGATGGCAGTGACGCCGATCGTTCCCCCGGGCGCGCCGGGCATTCCGGCGCGCTGGACGTCGAGCGCCAAGAGCGGCGTCGGGACGTCGCTTTCGCCGGCCGGCCACATCTGGTTCACCATCAGCCACGGCATCCTCAACGAAGTCTACTATCCACGGCTCGACAGCGCCTGCACGCGCGATCTCGGCCTGATCGTCACCGGTCCCGGCGGCTATTTCTCGGAAGAGAAGCGCGATGCCGCGCATGAAATCGAGCCCTTCGAGGCCGGCGTGCCCGCCTACCGGCTGGTCAACACCGCCGGCGACGGCGCCTACCGCATCGAGAAGCGCATCCTCTGCGACCCGGCGCGGCCCGTGCTGCTGCAGGAAATCACCTTCACGGCGCTTAAAGGTGCGCCCGACGATTACCGCGTCTACGCGCTTCTGGCGCCGCATCTGGTCAATGCCGGCATGGGCAACACCGCCTGGGTCGGCGACCACAAGGGAAAGCCAGTGCTGTTCGCCTCGGGCCGCGGCTCTTGCCTGGCGCTGGCCACGTCGCTGCCCTGGCGGGATTGTTCAGCCGGCTATGTCGGCTTCTCCGACGGCTGGCAGCAACTCAATCATACCGGCATCCTCGATCCGGCTTGCCAGCGCGCCGAAAACGGCAATGTCGCACTGACCGGCGAGATCGGCTTTTCGCCGACCAAGACAAAAGCCGTGCTGGCGCTGGGTTTCGGCGCGACAGCGGACGAGGCCGCCGAAAATGCCTTCGCCAGCCTGAAGAGGGGCTTTGAGCCCACGGCCAAGGCCTATGTCCAGAATTGGCGCAAATGGCAGGCGGGACTGCTGCCGCTGGACCGGCACGCGGCATCCGGCATCAACACCTATCGCGCCTCGACCGCGGTTCTGGCGACGCACCGCTCCACCGCCATGCCGGGCGCGGTGGTCGCCAGCCTGTCCATCCCCTGGGGCTTCAACAAGGGCGACGACGATCTCGGCGGCTACCATCTGGTCTGGCCGCGCGATCTGGTCGAGACGGCGGGCGGCTTTCTCGCCGCCGGCGATGCCGGCTCGGCGCTGCAGATCCTCGAGTATCTGCGCTCCATCCAGCAGCCGGACGGACATTGGCCGCAAAATGCCTGGCTCGACGGGTCGGCCTATTGGCCCGGCATCCAGATGGACGAATGCGCCTTCCCGCTGCTTCTGGCCGACGCCCTGCATCGCGCGGGACACCTGCCCCGCGCCAGGCTTGCCGCTTTCCTGCCGATGATCGAGCGCGCCGCGACCTATGTCGTGCGCAATGGACCGGTCACCGGCGAGGATCGCTGGGAAGAGGATGCCGGCTACAGCCCGTTCACGCTGGCGGTGGAGATCGCGGCGCTGCTTGCCGCTGCAGACCTGCTCGATGCCTGCGGCAAGAAGGACGAAGCAATCTATCTGCGCGAGACATCGGATGGCTGGAACGACCAGGTCGAACGCTGGACCTATGCCACCGACACGGCCATCGGCAAGGCGGCCGGCGTCAAAGGCTATTATGTCCGCATCGCGCCGCCCGACAGCGCCGAGGCCGCCTCGCCGAAGGACGGCTATGTACCGATCAAGAACCGGCCGCCCGGTGACACAAACCGCCCGGCGCAGGAAATCGTCAGCCCGGACGCGCTGGCCCTGGTGCGCTTCGGCCTGAGGTCGGCTGATGACCCGCGCATCGTCGATACGGTCAAGGTCATCGACGCGCAGTTACGCTGCGCGCTGCCGCAAGGCCCGCTCTGGTATCGCTACAATGGCGACGGCTATGGCGAACACCAGGACGGCGCCCCTTTCGACGGCACCGGCCAGGGCCGGCCATGGCCGCTTCTGGCCGGCGAACGCGCCCATTATGAACTGGCGGCGGGGCGCAAGGACAAGGCAGCCAATCTTCTGGCGGCATTGGAAGGTTCGGCCGAGCCCGGCGGCCTGTTGCCGGAGCAGGTCTGGGACAGCGCCGACCTGCCCGAGCGCGAACTGCTGCACGGCCGCCCCTCGGGCAGCGCCATGCCGCTGGTCTGGGCGCATTCCGAGCATATCAAGCTGCTGCGCTCGCTGCGCGACGGCGTTGTCTTCGACATGCCGCCGCAAGGCGTAAAGCGCTACATCCAGGGCAAGACCACATCGCCGTTCAGGACCTGGCGCTTCAACAACAAGATCCGCACGCTGCCCGAGGGCAAGACGCTGCGCATCGAATTGCTGGCCACGGCCACGGTACACTGGAGCAGCGACAATTGGGCAACCGCCCATGACAGCCAGACGGCGGAAAATGCCTTCGGCATCCATCTTGCCGATCTTCCCACCGCCAGCCTCCGCGGCGGAAGCACGCTGATCTTCACTTTTTTCTGGCCCGGAACCGGCGATTGGGAGAATGTCGACTTCTCCGTCACATCAGGCGAGCGGGATAGCGGCTAGATCCTTCCTCGACAAACCCAGAAAATCTCTAGGAAACAGGACGAAACCATGCAGATCGGAATGATGGGACTGGGCCGGATGGGCGCCAACATGGTGCGGCGCCTGATGCGCGACGGCCATGAATGCGTCGTCTACGACATCAACCCGGCAAGCGTCGCCGCCCTGGTGAGCGACGGTGCGCTGGGCGCGGCATCGCTGACGGAATTCGTCGGCAAGCTCGCCAAGCCGCGCTGTGTCTGGCTGATGCTGCCGGCGGCGATCACCGGCAAAATCATCGATCAGGTCTCGGTCCTGATGGAGCCCGGCGACATCGTCATCGACGGCGGCAATTCCTACTATCACGACGCCGTCGACCAGGCGGCGAAACTGGCCACCAAGGGCATCCATCTTGTCGATGTCGGCACCAGCGGCGGTGTCTGGGGCCTCGAGCGCGGCTACTGCCTGATGATCGGCGGTCCCGACGTTGCGGTGCAGCACCTCGATTCGATCTTCGCCACGCTGGCGCCCGGCGCCGATGCCGGCGCGCCGGCTCCCGACAAGGCCGCCGGCACCGCGCCCTTCGGTTACCTGCATTGCGGGCCGAGCGGCGCCGGCCACTTCGTCAAGATGGTGCACAACGGCATCGAGTATGGCGTCATGGCCGCCTATGCCGAAGGCATGAACATCTTGAAGTCGGCCAATGCCGGCAAGCGGCAACGCACGGCCGACGCCGAGACCAGCCCGCTGGAAAACCCGCAATACTACCAGTTCGACATCGATCTTCCGCAGGTGGCCGAGGTCTGGCGGCATGGCAGCGTCATCGGCTCCTGGCTGCTCGATCTCACCGCCGGCGCGCTGAAGGGCGACCCGGGCCTGGCGCAGTTCGGCGGCCGGGTTTCGGATTCGGGCGAAGGACGCTGGACGCTGAAGGCCGCGATCGACACCGGCGTGCCGGCGCCGGTGCTGTCCTCGGCGCTGTTCGACCGCTTCTCCTCGCAAGGCGAATCCGAATTCGCCGACAAGCTGTTGTCCGCCATGCGCTATGCCTTCGGCGGCCATGTCGAAAAGCCGAAGGCCGGCAAGTGACGCGGCCTGGGGAGACGCACGCATGAGCCAGGAACGGTCCGACACGCTGGTGCTCTTCGGCGCCACCGGCGACCTCGCCCACAAGAAGATATTTCCGGCCCTTTACCAGATGGTCGCCAAGGGCACGCTCACCGAACCGGTGATCGGCGTCGCCTTCGACGCCTGGGACATCAAGCAGTTGCAGGCCCGCGCCCGCGACGGCATCGTCAACGCCATCGGCAAGATCGACGAGAAGGTGTTCGCCAAATTCGCCTCGCTGCTGCGCTATGTCAGCGGCGACTACCGCGATCCGGCCACCTTCGAGAAGCTGAAGACCGCGCTTGGCACCGCCCAGCGGCCGCTCCACTACATGGCGGTGCCGCCGACCATGTTCGAGACTGTCGTGCAAGGATTGGAGCAGTCGGGCACCGCGCGTGGCGCGCGGCTGATGGTGGAAAAGCCGTTCGGCCATGATCTGCAGTCGGCGCGCTGGCTGAACCGCGTGCTGCATCTGGTGTTCGACGAGCAGTCGATCTTCCGCATCGACCACTATCTCGGCAAGGAAGCGATCCAGAACCTGCTTTATTTCCGCTTCGCCAATTCCTTTCTCGAGCCGATCTGGAACCGCAATTTCGTCGAGAGCGTACAGATCACCATGGCCGAGGACTTCGGCGTCGAGGGCCGCGGCCGCTTCTATGACGATGTCGGCTGCATCAGGGATGTCATCGAGAACCATCTGCTCAACATCCTCTTGCTGCTGGCCATGGAGCCGCCGGTCGGCCGCTCGGCCGACGACCTGATCGACGAGAAGGTGCAGGTTCTCAGGGCGATACGGACACTGACAAAAGACGATGTCGTGCGCGGCCAGTTCACCGGCTATCTCGCCGAGCCCGGCGTGAAGCCGAATTCGCCGGTCGAGACCTTCGCGGCGGTGCGCTTCTTCGTCGACACCTGGCGCTGGCAGGATGTGCCTTTCTTCATCCGCGCCGGCAAGAACATGCCCGTGCATGTCACGGAAGTGGTGGTGCGGCTGAAGCGCCCTCCGCTCGACGTCTTCGACCCGATCAAGCCCGCCGACCAGAACTACGTGCGTTTCCGCATCGACCCGCAAGTGGTGATCGCCATCGGCGCGCAGCGCAAGGCACCCGGCGACGACATGGTCGGCGAACAGGTGGAACTCACGGCGCTCGACGACAGCAAGGCCGACATGCCGCCTTACGAGCGCCTGATCGGCGACGCCATGAACGGCAATGGCCAGCTCTTCACCCGCCAGGACGCGGCCGAGCTTGCCTGGCGCATTGTCGGGCCGGTGCTCGGCGACACCACGCCGCCGCATCTCTATGAGCCGAAGACATGGGGGCCGGCCGACGCCATGGCCGGCTTCGGGCCTCCCAACGGCTGGATCGACCCGGTGGCATGAGCGGAGGAGAGACGATGGCCAAGGCGGTGAAGCAGACGGCATCGGACGCCGGGCAGATCGTGCTTTCGATCGACATTGGCGGCTCGCACGTCAAGATCCTGACCAGCGCCGGCGGCGCCGAGCGCCGGGACGATTCCGGCCCGGACCTGACGCCGCAGCAGATGATCGACAAGGTGAAGAAGCTCGCCGAGGGCCTGTCCTACGACGTCATCTCGATGGGCTATCCCGGCCCGGTGCGTCACAACAAGCCGGTGCTCGATCCCAAGAATCTCGGCAAGGGTTGGGCCGGCTTCGATTTCGACGCGCAGTTCGGCAAGCCGGTCAAGGTGGTCAACGATGCGTTGATGCAGGCTATCGGCAGCTATGAAGGCGGGCGCATGCTGTTCCTCGGGCTGGGAACCGGCCTCGGTGCGGCGATGGTCTTCGACAATGTCGGCCAGCCGATGGAGCTCGCCCATCTTCCCTACAGGAAAGGCCGAAGTTTCGAGGACTATGTCGGCGAGCGCGGCCTGGAAAAGTACGGCAAGAAGAAGTGGCGCAAATACGTCGTCGACGTCGTCACCCGTCTGCGCGCCGCCCTGCAGCCAGATTATGTCATCATTGGCGGCGGCAATGTCGATAAGCTCGACGCGTTACCGGCCGAGGCCAGGCGCGGTGACAACACACGCGCCTTCGAAGGCGGATTTCGTCTGTGGCGAGACAAGGCGCTGATTGTCTGATATTATTACTGTTTAGTATAGTTGTTCAAAATAACGT
The DNA here is from genome assembly GCF_002294875.1 of Mesorhizobium sp. WSM4312. NCBI lineage: Bacteria > Pseudomonadati > Pseudomonadota > Alphaproteobacteria > Hyphomicrobiales > Phyllobacteriaceae > Mesorhizobium > Mesorhizobium sp. WSM4312. The sequence goes on from NZ_NSFU01000011.1 coordinate 59,806, forward strand.
GTGACGCCGCGCTTAATCATTGCGTTGCGCAGATTTGCCGACTAGGAATTTCGCGCACTAACCCGCGCGCTCCACTGGATACGCTTGAAGACCCTTCAGCATTTTTTGATTTGTGCCTCGTCCTTTCGAAAACGATCCCCATTTTCGAGGCCGTGCACCATAGACGGAGGAAACATTGACCGACGATAGCAACGACGCTCGCATCGACCTTCTCGAGCTGACCGCCCACATCGTATCCGCCTACGTTGAGAAGAACCGCCTGCCCGCCTCCGGCCTGGCCGACCTCATCGCCAGCGTCGCCACCTCGATCGGCGGGCTCAGCAAGCCGGCGGTGCCGGTGGCGGCTCCCCTGGTTCCCGCGGTCAACCCGAAGAAGTCGGTAACGCCGGATTTCATCATCTGCCTCGAAGACGGCAAGAAGTTCAAATCGCTGAAGCGCCATCTCGGCGTGCATTTTGGCCTGACGCCGGACGCCTACCGCGCCAAATGGGGCCTGCCCTCGGACTATCCGATGGTTGCTCCCAACTATGCGGCCTCGCGCTCGCAACTGGCGAAGTCCATCGGACTCGGCCGCAAGGTCGAGGTGGCGCCTGTCAAGGCCAAGGGCCGCAGGGCGAAGGTTTCGGCCTGAGCATTCAGGCCTGAGCCAATATTTAGGACGACTGGAACAGAAGCCTGCCGGCGAAACCGCCTTGGCAGGCTTCCTGCTTTTGTGGCTTGGATAGACCGGACAAAGGTCATGTGGGGGAAGCCATGAACTACACCAGGATGGTGATCGAGAAAGAGGCGCCGGAGGAGTACGGCTACGACCGCATCTGCTTCAACCTGTCCGAGAGCTCGATCGCCGACCAGAAGCTCTCCGACATCGGCCTGTCGCTGCCTGACCTCACGCTGTTCTATGGCGAGCATCGCGGCGACAAGGACTTGCGTGCGCTGATCGCGGCGCAGGATGCCGGCATCTCGCCTGGCGATGTGCTGGTCACCGCCGGTGCCGCCGGCGCGCTGTTCATCATCTCGACGTCGCTGCTGTCGGCGAACGACCATCTGGTCGTCATCCGGCCCAACTACGCCACCAACATCGAAACCCCACGCGCGATCGGCTGCGCCATCAGCTTTGTCGATCTCGCCTTCGAGAACGGCTTTGCCATCGACGTCGAGGCCATCAAGGCGGCGATGCGGCCGAACACCAGGCTGATCAGCGTTACCTGCCCGCACAACCCGACCGGCACGATGATGGGCCGGGCCGATCTCGACGCGCTGGTAGCCCTCGCGGAAAGCCGCAACTGCCATTTGCTGGTCGACGAGACCTATCGCGATCTTTCCTATGGCCGGCGCCTGCCGTCGGCAGCCTCGCTGAGCCCGAAGGCAATCAGCGTCGCGTCGCTGTCGAAGGCCTTCGGCATTCCAGGCATCCGCATCGGCTGGCTGATCACCAGGGATCCAGCGCTACAGGAGACGTTCCTTGCCGCCAAGGAACAGATCGGCATCTGCGGCAGCGTCATCGACGAAGGCATTGCGCGCGGCATGCTCGAACGCCGGGACGCCTTCCTGGGAGTGCTGCTGCCCGAAATGGCGAAGCGTCGAGACATCGTCCAGGCCTGGATCGACCGCGAGCCGCTGGTCGACTGGGTGCGGCCCGAAGGCGGTGTCGTCGGCTTCCCGCGCCTCAATGTCGAACCCGGCTTCGATCTCGACCGGTTCTATGTGAACCTGCTGGAAAACCATGGCACCTATGTCGGGCCTGGCCACTGGTTCGAAATGGAAAAGCGCTTCTTCCGCGTCGGCTTCGGCTGGCCGACGGAGGTCGAGTTGCGAGGCGGGCTCGACGCCATTTCGGCGGCACTTCGGCGGTAACTTCCTTGTGCGATGGACGCAACGGGCTGAAAATCCCTTGATCCAGTGCCGATTTTCGCACACATCGCGCATCGAACTTTGCTAGACGTTCCATTGGTCGGACCAGCGCCCATCCGGGAAGTGCCCCGCCGGCATCGCATCGGCCCGAAAGTGCATTTCCGATTTTCGCAAAGCACGATGCGAAACCAAACAGTGTTGGAGCGAACTTTGTGCGTCCAATTGGACGTCGCTCCAATGCCATCGCAACGGGGCCTTTATTCATGACATCCCTGCAAACTTCACCTGAGCAGCGTTACGCTGCCTTCCGGCACAAAGCCTTCCTCAGCTACTGGACGGCGCGCTTTCTCACCACTTTCGCGACCATGATCGTCTCCGTCGCCGTCGGCTGGCAGGTCTATGATTTGACCCGCGATCCTTTCGACCTCGGCATTGTCGGCATCGTCCAGTTCCTGCCGTCCCTGCTTCTGGTGCTGGTCACCGGCGTCGTCGCCGACCGCTTCGGACGCCGGCTGATCATGGCGCTGTCGACGGTGATCGAGGGCACATGCGCCCTCATTCTGCTGGTCCTGACGCTGCGCGGTCTCGCCAGCCCGCTGCCGATCTTCGCCGTGCTCGCGATGTTCGGCACGGCACGGGCCTTTTACGGCCCGGCCTCGTCCTCGCTGTTCGCCAATCTGGTGCCGCCGGAGGATTTCGGCAACGCGATTGCCTGGAACTCGTCCGCCTGGCAGACGGCGACCATCGTTGGACCGGTTGCCGGCGGCCTGCTCTACGGCGTTTCTCCGGAGGTCGCATACGCCAGCGCCGCCATCCTGATGCTGGCTGCCGCCCTTTTGATTTTCACCATTCCCAGGCCCGCCCAGCGGACCGCCACCGACAAGCCCTCCATGGCGACGCTGTTTGCCGGCTTCCGCTACATCTGGAGCGAGAAGATCGTGCTTGGCGCCATCTCGCTCGACCTGTTCGCCGTGCTTCTCTCCGGCGCCTCGGCATTGCTGCCGGTCTATGCGCGCGACATCCTGCAGCTCGGCCCGTGGGGCCTCGGGCTGCTGCGTTCGGCGCCGGGCATCGGCGCCATCTGCGTGGCGGTGTGGCTCGCCGGGCATCCGATCCGCAACCATGCCGGCGTGATCATGCTCGGCTTCGTCGCTGCATTCGGCGCCTCCACCGTGCTGTTTGGACTGTCCACCCTCACCTGGCTGTCGATCGTCGCATTGGCCCTCCTCGGCGCCACCGACATGTTCAGCGTCTATATCAGGGAGACGCTGATCCAGCTGTGGACGCCGGACGAGGTGCGCGGCCGCGTCAACGCCGTCAACCAGGTCTTCGTCGGCGCCTCCAACGAGGTCGGCGAATTCCGTGCCGGCACCATGGCGGCGCTGATCGGCACCGTCCCTGCGGTGGTGATCGGCGGCGTCGGCGCCATCGCGGTCGCCGGCCTGTGGGCCTATCTGTTCCCGCAATTGCGCAAGGTTCGCCACCTCGACGGGCGCAACTGACGCTCGCCGATGGCCGGCAAGATACCTCACCCTGTCACAGGAAATCCCATGATCACGTGCTACCTGAAATATGTCATCGACCCTTACAAGCTTGCCGAGTTTGAAGAATATGGCCGCCGCTGGATCGGTCTGGTCAATCGCCTCGGCGGAAACCATCATGGCTATTTCCTCCCAAGCGAAGGAGCCAACAATATCGCCTATGCCATGTTCAGCTTTCCGAGCCTTGCCGACTACGAGGACTATCGCATGCGGATGGCGGCCGACCCGGAATGCCAGGATGTGTTTGAAGCGGAAAAACGCAATCGCAGCATTTTGAGCTATGAGCGCAGCTTCATGCGGCCGGTGCTCGAACCCTAGAATAACAGTCCGCCCGGAATTGCGAAACGGACGGAGCTATCGCACCGCCGGCCTGCCGAACACCATGCGCAGGAATTCGTCCAGCCAGCGCTTCAGATGCATGTCCCAGATCAGCCGGCCGCCGAGGTGATCGCGGCCGGGCTGCGCGCCCGGCAATTCGAAGCGATGCGCGCCGCGCACCACCCAGCGCTGCATCATCACCCGGGTCAGTTCGCCATGGAACTGGATGCCCCAGGCATTGTCGCCATAGCGAAACGCCTGGTTGGGGTAGGTCTCGGCCGTCGCCAGCAGCGTTGCGTCGCTGGGCAGGGAAAAGCCCTCGCGGTGGAACTGGTAGACCATTTCCGGCCAGTGCATGAGGTTCCTGCCGGCCTCGGTCGCCTTGATCGGATACCAGCCGATCTCGACCAGCCCTTCGCCGTGGCCCTCGACCTTGCCGCCGAGATGGTTGACCAGCATCTGCGCACCAAGGCAGATGCCGAGGCACGGCCGGTTTTCCCTGAGCGGGATTTCCAGCCAGTTGGTCTCGCGGCGAACGAACTCATCCTCGTCATTGGCGCTCATCGGTCCGCCGAACACCACCGTGCCGGCATGGCCGTCCAGCGTCTCCGGCAAGGCGTCGCCGAGCGGCGGCCGACGGATATCGAGCTCGAAACCCTCTTCGATGAGCATATGGCCGACGCGTCCGGGGCTCGAATTCTCCTGGTGCAGCAGGATCAGGATTTTTGGCTTCGAGCTCGTTGCGCGCGGCATCGTCAGGCGAGTTCCCGTCTATTCGTCGCTCGAAATTCCGCGCGCGCCCGGCGCCTGCGCCGCCGCCTTGCGGCGCGCCTCGACCCGGTCGTGGCGTTCGACGCCAATCAGTTCGGCGACGCGCCACACCGTATTGTCCTCGAGTTCGTGCAACTCGCCATCGGCATATACGATCTCCCACATCAGGCCGATGAAGGCCTTGCGCCCGTCCGCGTCGAGATGGCGCTTGAGCACGCTGGTGAAGGCATAGAGGTCGATCGCCTCATTGTCGGCCCGCTCGCCGGCAGCGGCGAGCGCTTCGAGTTCGGCGCCGCTGATCGAGTAGCTCTCGGAGAGCACGGCCTTGAACCGCTCCCATTCGACATCCTGGCGCACGCCGTCGGCATTCATCACATGGTAGAGCAGCGCCGAGGCGGCGACGCGCGGATCGTCCGTGCTGGTATGCGCCCCGGCGCCGGCCGGCAAATCCCTGAGAAACGATAGAACGCGTTCGAACATCAATCCATTCCCAAACGGCCCAAGGGCCAAGTCAAACACCCGAAGGCCAAGATCAAAACAGCCGGAAGCGGCGCGGCGATTTTTCCGCTTCCTCGTCCGGATCGACGCCCGGATCATCCGGCAGCCGCGCCAATTCTTCAGCCGGCTCGACGGCCTCGGCATCGGCCGGCACCGCCGCGAACGCAGCCGCCGTGACCGGCGTGACCTGGTCTTCGCTTCTATCGGTTCCCTTGCCCGTTGTCTCGCTGCCCGCCGTGGCAGGCTCGATCGCTTCGACCGGCTTTTCACTGGCCGGCTTCGCCAGCGCCTCGATCACCGGCACGGTGGCCTCAGGCGCATCGTCGCGGCCGTCGATCAACTGGCCAAGCCGCTCCATCGGCGCGCGCCACTCGAAGGCGTCGAGCCGTCCGGTAACTGGCGATACCGGCACCCAGCGTTCCGAAACGACGCCATCAGCGACCCAGGCCGGATCGCGTGGCGCTCGTACCGCCTTGGAGAGCAGCTGCCGCACCTTGCCCTGGTCGCCCGTCTCGGCCTCCTCGATGTCGGCCAGCAGCAGATAGGCGCCTTCGCGGCGGTCCATCCGGATCGCCGCCTCGGCCTCGCTGCGAGCGGTGGCGAAATCCTGTGCGTCGAGCGCGGCACGCGCCACGGTCATCGACGATTCGGCGTGGTTCTTCTTCATCTCCTGCAGCTTCTTCGCCCGGTTGAGACGGTCGAGCACGGCGTCACCCGGCCTGGCATGGGTGTAGAGCTCGGCAATCTCGGGATGCGGCTCGGCCCTCCAGGCGGTCTCCAGGATTTTCGAACCCTTGCGCACATCGTTCTGCCTGAACAGCGCTGCGGCGGCGGCAACCGCGGCAGGGGCGAAATCCGGCTGCAGCTTGTTGGCCTCTAGCGCCGCGCTTCTTGCCGCATTGGGATCGCTGTCCGCAAGCGACTGCGCCTTGGCGGTCAACAGCACGGCGCGACGGCGGTTGGCGGCGTCGCGCTCGATCTGCCGCGTCGCCTTCTGCGCGTCGACCAGTTTCAAGGCGCCGTCCCAATCGCCGCGCGCGGTCAATTCCTCCAGTGTCGATTCGGCCGCCCAGGCCAGCTGCGGCGCAACGGCGGCAGCGCGGCCGGCATAGTGGCGGGCGGCATTGCGGTCACCCAGCCGTTCGGCTTCGAGATAAAGCCCGCGCAGGCCGAGCAGCCGCATTTCGGGATCGTCGAGCATGCTTTCGAACTTCTGGCGCGCCCCTTCATGGTCGCCTTCGAGCAGCGAGGCCTGCGCCTCGAGCAGATGGATCAGCGGTTCCTGATCGGAACGGATCAGCTTGGCCGCTTCCTTGGTCTTCTTGCGGGCCAGCGCGCCGTCGCCGGCGCCGGCCGCGATCATGCCGGTCGACAGCGCCTGATAACCGCGGTCGCGGCGGCGCACGCGGAAATAGCGCGAGATGGTATAGGGGCTGTTCCACAGCGACCTGACCAGCCACCACAGGATCATCACGGCGGCGACCACGGCGACGATGGCCACCGCCGCCACCATCAGGCTGACCTGGTACTGATAGCCGTTGAAGGTGACGACCATGTCGCCCGGCCGGTCGGCCAGCCAGGCAAAGCCGAGCCCGAGCGCGAAGACGACGATGAGGAAGGCGAGCAGGCGGATCATCGTTTTGCCCTCATGCCTTCATCGCGCCGGAGATCAGCGCGTCGACCTGGGTTTCGACCTCGATGCGCGCCTTCAGTTTGCCGGCAAAGTCGGCGCCGGCGGCCTTCACGGCCTCAGGCAGCGAATTGTACTCGCCGAGCGCCTTGGCATAGTCGCCCTGCGTGACGGCGACTTCCATGCGCGCCACGGTTTCCGGCGCGCCGGGACCCTCGACGGCGCCGATCGGCCGCACCTTGACCAGCGATTCGGCGCTCGCCATCAGGTTCTGCAGGAAGCCGGCATTCTGGTCGACCGGCGTAGCGGCGGCGACCATGGCATTGGCGGCGGCATCCATCTGCGCGGCGATCTCGGTGCGGGTGGGCACGCCTTTTTCGGCATAGGGCCGCAAGGTCGCGAGCTCAGGCGCGTTGGGCGAAATCGCCGCGAGCGTATCGAGTTCAGCCGAGAACGGCGCACCGCGTTCGAGCGCCGACTTCAAGGCCGACGCGGCAATGGCGAGCGCGATCTTCGGCTGTCCTGCCGCCGCCTCGACCTTGCCGGAAAGCTGCGACACCGACTGTTCCAGCGCGGCGAGCCGGCTGTCCTGGGCCTTCGCCGCTTCGCCTGTCGATTTCACCAGCGCGTCGAGACCGGCGAGTTTTTCGTTGAGCGGGCCGAGATCGACCGGCTCCGCGCTGCCGGCCTTGCCGAGGGCGGCGACCGCGGTTTCGATCTGCTTGACCTTGTCGCCAAGGGCTGCAAGCCCGGCATTGTCGCCCGCGCCGCCTTGTTCGACCGCCGATTTCAGCGCCGCGACATCGGCTTTTACCTGCTCCAGTCCCGAGGAAAGTCCGACCACCTTGGCCGCTGCGTCGTTGTTGCCGCCGCCGTCCTTCAGCCCGGCAATCTCGGTTTTCAGCGAAGCGATCTCGCCATTGACGCCGTCGAGCGAGACGCCGGCGCCGGAACCCGGCGCGCCAAGCAGGCCGGCAAATTGCAGGCCGCCGGCGCCGGCGAGCGCGATGACGCCACCGATAATCCCGGCAGCGATGCCGTTCAGGCCGCCACGCTTTGCCGCGGCCGGCGCCATCTTTTCGTCCCGCGTCTGGGTTTTTGCCTTGCCGTCGTCGGTGCGCTTCGCCGACGCATCCTCGAAATTGTAGTCGGAGGCGGCAGTGCGGTCGGCTGGCGCATCCGAACCGGGATAGGGCATCTCCGGCTCAACAGCCTTGGCCTCCGCGGGCGGCTCGGTTCCGGCCTGCCCCACGCCGTCGGCATGCTCCCAGGGTTCGAGATCGGTCTGGTCGGCATGCACCGGCTCTTCGGGAGCCTCCGGCTGCGAGGCATTGGCGGCTTCTTCAGCCTTCGCCTCGTCTGTCTCGGCCGCTGCCTTGGCGGCACCCTCCTCGACGATGCGGGAAACGGCACCGGGCTCGAGATCGATGGTCACCGGCTCGCGGCGGCTTTTCGAGTGTCGCATCTTCGGCGTCTTGACCATGCCTGGGCTCCGCAAAATTCGCTTCCTCTCAACGCCTGCCGGCGCGTGATGGTTCAGAAAGGGTCTAGCACATCACCAAGCGGTGAAAAGGGGCGGTGTGATGACGCGGCTCAGGGCAGCACCCGCAAAAGCGCCAGCAGCGCCTCCTCATCGGGCTGTGCGGCAACGCGGATCGCTTTGCCGGCGCCATCGTCGAAAGCGTCGGCGATGCGTGCGGAGAGCGCGATAAACCGCGTTTTTTGAAAGGCCTCTTGCAGAGCCGGCCGCTTGGTCAAGGCCTGCATTGCGGCGGCCGCCTTGGCCGAATAGAGCAGCACCGCATCGACCGGCTGGCCCGACAGCAGCGCAAGGATGGTCTCGTCGGAATACGGCACCGGGAGCGTGTCATACGTCTCCACGGCGCGGAGCCGGACTCCAGCCGCCTCCAGCCGTTGTTCAAACACGGGAAACCGCACGCGTCCGCAGAGATAGGTGACTGTCTTGCCGGGAAAAGCCGCCGCCATTGCGTCGGCCAGCGCCTCGGCATCGCCTGACCCTTCAATGATGGAAGAAAACCCCATCTTGCGCGCCGCTTCGGCGGTCCTGGCGCCCACGGCATGGCAAGGCAGGGCGGCAAGCGCCGCGATGACCTCGTTCGGGGCATGGCGCACGGCATTGGCGCTGGTAACGGCAACCGCGACGGCATCGCCGGTGACGAGCCCCGCATCGACAGGCAGAGCCACTGTTTCGGTCAGCGGCAGAACGACCGGCTGGAATCCCGTGTCCTGAAGCCGCCGCGCCGTGCGCGATGCGCCCGGTTCCGGTCTGGTCACCAGGACGCGAAGCATCTTCAGAGCCAGCCGTCGAAGAACTTTTCGCCGGCCCTGGCCCGCACCGTCCGCGCGGCCTCATCGCCGATGCGCGCGGCATCCTGCGCCGGTCCCTGCAATTCGACCGTATGCGACTGCGTGCCGTCGGGTGAGATGATCAGGCCGGCGAAAGAAAGATTTCCGGCCTCGATCGTCGCATGGCCGGCGATCGGCGTGCGGCAGGAGCCGTCGAGCGCCGCCAGGAAGGCGCGTTCGCAAGCCAGAGCCTGCCCCGTCGGCACATCATGGATGGCGACCAGCATTTTTTCGACAGCGCGATCGCCGATGCGCGCCTCGATGCCGATCGCGCCCTGGCCGGGTGCGGGCGGAAAAATGTCGAGCGGCATCAAGTCGGTGGCGACATGCTCCAGGCCCAGCCGCTTCAGCCCGGCATAGGCGAGGATGGTGCCGGCGGCGATCCCTTCGTCGAGCTTGCGCAGTCGCGTCTGCACATTGCCGCGGAACATCACCACCTCGAGATCCGGCCGCATGCGGCGGATCAGCGCCTGCCGCCTGAGCGACGACGAGCCGACCTTGGCGCCGCGCGGCAGCTCGGCGATGGTCTTTGCCGCCCTACCGACAAAGGCGTCGCGCGCGTCCTCACGCGGCAGGAATGCGCTGAGTTCCAGACCGTCCGGCAATCGTGTCGGCATGTCTTTCGACGAATGCACGGCGATGTCGATCGCACCGGCGAGCAGCGCCTCCTCGATTTCCTTGGTGAACAGCCCCTTGCCGCCGGCTTCCGACAGCGGCCTGTCCTGGATGCGGTCGCCGCTGGTCGAGATGATGACGACCTCGAAGGCTTCCGCCGGCAGGCCATGCGCGGCCATCAGCCGCGCCTGTGTTTCATGCGCCTGGGCCAGCGCCAGCGGGCTGCCGCGTGTTCCGATTTTCAAGATTGTTTGCATGGCGCGCGGTCCGTGATAACCCCCCGGCTGGCTTTGCGTTCCCGGCATTCTCCCTAAAGGGGAACGCTTGGCTGCACAATCTCTTGGGATAGCGACGAATTGATCCGCGTTCTGGGCATTGAGACGAGTTGCGACGAAACCGCCGCCAGCGTGGTGGCGCTGGAGGGCGCTGCCGCGCCGAAAATCCTGTCCAATATCGTGCTTTCCCAGATCGAGGAACATGCCGCCTTCGGCGGTGTCGTACCCGAGATCGCCGCCCGCGCCCATGTCGAGGCGCTGGACGGCATCGTCGAGGCCGCGCTGGCCGATTCGGGCACGACCCTAGCCGATATCGATGCCATCGCCGCCACCGCCGGCCCCGGCCTGGTCGGCGGCCTGATCGTCGGGCTGATGACGGCCAAGGCGATCGCCGCCGCCGCCGGCAAGCCGTTGATCGCCGTCAACCACCTCGAAGGCCACGCCTTGACGGCGCGACTGACCGACGGGCTCGAATTCCCCTATCTGCTGCTGCTGGTCTCCGGCGGCCACACGCAAATCCTGGCGGTGCGCGGCGTCGGCGACTATCAGCGCTGGGCCACCACCATCGACGACGCGCTCGGCGAAGCCTTCGACAAGACCGCCAAGATGCTTGGCCTGCCCTATCCCGGCGGACCGAATGTCGAGACGGCGGCTCTATCGGGTGACGCCTCGCGCTTTGCCTTCCCCCGTCCGATGAAGGGTTCGGCGCAGCCCGACTTCTCCTTCTCGGGCCTGAAGACCGCTGTGCGCCAGGCGGCGACCGCGATCGAGCCGCTGAGCGACCAGGACGTCGCCGACATCTGCGCCTCGTTCCAGGCGGCGGTCGCCGATGCGCTGGCTGACCGCGTTTCGCGCGCGCTGGCGCGATTCGGCCAGACATTTCCCGGCACGAAAAACCCGGCGCTGGTGGTTGCCGGCGGCGTCGCCGCCAACCGCACCATCAAGGCAACGCTGGAACGGCTGTGCGCCGAGGCCGGGTTCACCTTCGTCGCGCCGCCGCTGAAACTGTGTACCGACAATGCCGCGATGATCGCCTGGGCCGGCATCGAACGGCTGCGCGAAGGCATGGCGCAGGAGAACGGCTTCGATTTCGTGCCGCGCTCGCGCTGGCCGCTGGACAGCATCTCGGCGCCGATGGTCGGTTCCGGCCGGCGCGGAGCCAAGGCATGACGGGTGAAGCGGTGAGCGGCCAAGACGTCGGCAATCCCGGTAAAGGCGGCTGGCGGGTCGCCGTGCTGGGCGGCGGCGCCTGGGGCACGGCGCTGGCGCTGGCCATGCTGCGCGCCGGCCATAAGGTGCGGCTGTTCGCGCGCGATCCGCAAACCGTGGCCGCGATCGGCCAAGGCCAGAATCCACGCTATCTGCCCGGCATCGCCATTGCGCCCGGCATCGAAGCGACAACAGACATTGCGGCGGCGCTCTCGGGGGCCCATTGCGTGCTGGCGGTAACGCCGGCGCAGTCGCTGCGGGCGACGCTGGCGGCCGCGAAGGACCATATGCCGGGCGGCATCCCGCTTGTGCTCTGCGCCAAGGGCATCGAGCGCGACACCGGCGCCTTGCTGTCGGCAATTGTCGACGAAATCCTGCCGCGAAATCCGGTCGCCGCGCTGTCGGGCCCGAGCTTCGCCACCGATGTCGCCCGCGGCCTGCCGACAGCGGTCGTGGTCGCCGCCCGCGACGAGGCGCTGGCGGCTGACCTTGCCGCCCGCTTTTCCGCCGAAAACCTGCGCTGCTACTCGAGCGACGACCTGATCGGCGTCGAGATCGGCGGCGCCTTGAAGAATGTCTTTGCCATCGCCGCGGGCGCCATCACCGGCGCCGGGCTTGGCGCCAGCGCCCAGGCCGCCATGGTGACGCGCGGCTTCGTCGAACTGCGCCGCATCGGTGCCGCCTTCGGCGCCAGGCCCGAGACCTTGATGGGGCTTTCCGGCCTTGGCGACCTGCTGCTGACCTGCTCGTCGGCGCAATCGCGCAACTTCGCCTACGGGCTGGCGCTCGGGCAAGGCAAGGCGCTTGCCGGACTGGCGCTGGCCGAGGGCGTGCCGACGGCGGCGATCGCCGCCCGCATCGCCACCGAGCGCGGCATCGACGCGCCGATCATAACCGCCGTGGCGGCCATACTGGACGGCACCATCACCATCGGCCAGGCGGTGACGGCCCTGATGACCCGGCCGCTGAAGACCGAAACCAACGATTGATCCCCACGACTCTGATCCAGAAGAACCCAGGAGAAAGACCATGCTGTTCGCTTTGGTTTGCAAGGACAAGCCCGCGAGCCTGCAGGTGCGCCTCGACACGCGGCCCGAGCATGTCGCTTTTCTCGAAGGGCTGAATGCGGACAAGAGACTGGCCTTCGCCGGTCCGTTCCTCGATGCCGACGGCAAGCCCAATGGCAGTCTCGTGGTCGTCGAGGCGCCGGATCTGGCCGCGGCGCAGGCCTTGTCGGCCGCCGACCCCTATGCCAAGGCGGGCCTGTTCGAAAGCGTCGAAATTCGCCAGTGGAACTGGACGTTCAACAAGCCGGCGGCTAGTTAATTCCGGTTGCCCGCACCTCGATCGCACGGAGGAGAAACATGAACTACTGGCTGTTCAAATCCGAACCCTCGGTTTTCTCTTTCGAGGCGTTGAAGGCCAAGGGCAAGGCCGGCACGCAATGGGACGGCGTGCGCAACTACGCCGCCCGCAACAACATGAAGGCCATGCAGATCGGCGATCTCGGCTTCTTCTACCATTCCAATGAGGGGCTCAACATCGTCGGCATCGCCGAAGTCTGCGCGCTGGCCCACCCCGACACCACTTCGGATGATCCGCGCTGGGAATGCGTGGACATCCGCGCGGTTCGCGATGTGCCGAACCCGCCGACGCTGGAACAGGTGAAAGCCAATCCGAAGCTCGCCGAAATGGCGCTGGTGCGGCTCGGCCGGCTTTCCGTGCAGCCGGTGACTCCGGCCGAATGGAAGGAAGTCTGCCGCATGGGCGGCCTGACGCCCGCTCCGTGACGGCGCTCACCCCGCACAGCGCGAAGCAATTCATCCTCGACAACACGGCGCTGATGGCGCCGCCGCATGTGCCCGAGATTCTGCTGCGTCTCGCCGATGAAGCGCACGATCTGTGGCAGCGCACCGAGGACGAACTGGTCGAGATCGGCCTGCCGCCGCCCTTCTGGGCCTTTGCCTGGGCCGGCGGACAGGGCCTTGCCCGCTATGTCCTGGACAATCCCGACACGGTGCGAGGCAAGCGCGTGCTCGACTTCGCCTCAGGCTCCGGCCTTGTCGCCATCGCCGCCGCCAAGGCGGACGCTGCCGCAGTTATCGCAGCCGACATCGACCCGTTTTGCGCCACGGCGATCCGCCTCAACAGCGAGGCCAATGGCGTCGGGATCGGCTACCTCGGCACGGATTGCATCGGCACCGACGCGGGCTGGGACGTGGTGCTGGCCGGCGACGTTTTCTACGACAAATCCTTCGCCGACCGCCTGATGCCGTGGTTCGCGACACTCAAGGCGCGCGGAGCCGAGATCTTCGTCGGCGATCCCGGCCGGTCGTATCTGCCGAAATCGGGGCTGGAGCCGCTTGCGGTCTATGAGGTGGAGGTCACGCGGGCGCTGGAGGATTCCCTGGTCAAGCGCACCACCGTCTGGCGCTTTGCTTGACGCCATCGCCGAAGCGCCTGATACAGAATGCGTGCATGTCGCATGGCCTGCATCTGGAGGGGGAAGCTCATGGATTTTTCAGCAGTGAACTGGCTGGCGGTCATTGCCGCCGCCGTCTTGGCCTGGCTGTTCGGCGCCGCCTGGTACATGGCGTTGAGCAAGCCGTGGCTGAAGGCCGCCAAGCTCGATCCGGCGACGATGAAGAAATCGCCCCTGCCTTTCGTCATCAGCTTCGTCGCCGAACTGGTCATGGCCTACATCATGGCCCTGATCGTCGCCGCGATGACGGGCGGTGAACCGACATTGCTCGCCGGACTTGTCTTCGGCTTCGTGCTTTGGCTGGGGTTCATCGCCACGACGCTGTCGGTCAACCATCGCTACGAAAATTTCGGCTGGGACCTGACCCTCATCGACGGTGGTCACTGGCTGGGCGTCCTGTTGATCGTCGGCGCGGTGATCGGCTGGTTCGGCGCCGCGGCAAGCTAAGGCGGCGCGTTGACGATGGCGGACGAGTCCGGCTTTCCACGCGACCAGGTGTTCAGCCGGATCTGCCACGTCAAGCAGGGCTATGACGACCGGCGCCGGCACATTGTCCGCGAATTCGAGCGGCGCGGCGTGCCGGTCTATTTTTACACGGACTGGGACCAGGCAGACATCACGCCGGAAATCCGAAACGAGCTGGTCGCGCCAGCCCTTACCCATCCGGCGACCGTCTCGCTGGCGCTGAAGCATGTCGGCATCTGGCGCGACTTCCTCGAGACCGACCTTCCCTATTGCCTCGTGTTCGAGGACGACGTCTTCCTCGCCCGCGACTTCGTCGCCAAGTTCCGGCAGGGGCTTTCCGAACTCGGCAGCCCCAGCCGCAAGGCCGTCATCTATCTCGGCAATGGCAGCAACTACTACACGCCGGGCTGGAAATTGCGGAAGGGCCAGAAGCTTTATCCGGCACTGCATGCCAGATGCACCGATTCCTACCTTATTACCCGCCCGGTTGCCGAGGCCCGTTGCGCCTGGATCGCGCAAAACAAGATATCGACGGCGATCGATCACCAGATTGAGCAGATGGACGAGAGGCTCGGGGTTGAAATGCTTTGGTTCGAACGGCCCATTGTCGAACAGGGCAGCGAAAACGGGGCGTTTCAGACGTCCATTTCGGCGAAAAGATACCCGCGTCTTTACAAAAGCGTGAAATGGAACTGGAAGAAGTACACGCGCATGATCTTCGGCCATAGCGCCCGGTCGTGACCGAAGGACAGGCCCGGCAGCGGCCTACACCTTCTCCGTGCCGTGCGTCTTTGCCGCTTCCTCCAGCAGCCACTCACGAAACGCCGCGATGCGGGCGTCGTCCTTCACGGCTTCCGGATAAACCAGGAAATAGGCGAAGTCCGGCGCGACCTTGATGCCGAGCTCGAAGGGGCGCACGAGACGCCCTTGCGACAGGTCGTTGGCGACCATGGCGAAGTCGGCCAGCGCCACGGCATTGCCGTCGAGGGCCGCCTGCGTGGCATCGGTCGAGGAGCCGAAGACGAGGGTGCGGCTGTCGTCGAAATCGTCGACGCCGGCCGCCTGCATCCACATGCTCCAGTTCGGCCAGGTGACACCTTGCCGCGACCAATCGATATGCGCGAGCGTGTGCTGGAAGAGATCGCGCGGTTCGTTGAGCGGCGGCCCGGAAGCCAGCAGCGCCGGGCTGCACACCGGGATGATGATGTTGTCGAACAGCCGGTGCGCGCAAAGCCCGGCATATCTGCCGGTGCCGAACCGGATGCCGATATCGACGTCGTCGCGCTCGAAGTCCCTGACATCGTAGGAGATGTCGAAACGCAACTCGATGCCTGGCCGCTGGCGGCGGAAATCGTCGATGCGCCGCATCAGCCATTTCGTCGCAAACTGGGCGTCGAGCGTCACTTTCAAGAGCGACGTGCCGCGCGTCATCTTGCGGGCGCGCGACACCGCCCGGTTGAGCAGGTCGAGCGCATCGATCGACGCTTCGTGAAGCACGTTTCCAGCTTCCGTCAGCCGCATGGTGCGGCTGGTGCGCGTGAACAGCACCAGGTCGAGTTGATCCTCGATTTCCTTGACCTGGTGGCTGACCGCGGCCGGCGTCAGCCCAAGCTCGTCGGCGGCGCGGGTGAAATTGAGGTGACGCGCCGCCGCCTCGAAGGTCCTCAGCGCGCGCGTTCCGGGCAGGAGGCGAGACATCTGATCTCCAAATAAAACTTGATAATCTGAAAAGAACTACTCGTTTCCCGTTTGTTTTTCAATCCAGCATGATCTCGACATCGAGATACCTTCAAACCGGATTTGATATCCGGAGAAACCGGATAAAGCCATGACCGACATCGCTCTGAAGTCCCACACCACCCAGAAATCATCTCTCACGCAGTGGCTGCGCGCCACGTTCGACTGGCTGCGCCAGGCCAACGTCGCCGCCAGGCTTCCCTTGGAATCGGTCGACGACCTCTCCGACCGTGAACTGCGCGATATCGGCGGCGAACGCCGCGACATTGCCAGGGCGATGGACCGTGAGCTTCGCGAAATCGGACTGCTGGGCACGGGTTGGCAGAAGCGATAGAAAAGGGATTGGGCAGTAGGCGGTAGGGAATAGGCGTAGAAAGAGATGCCTACTGCCCATTCCCTACCGCACCACCCTCACCATCGTCCTATCCGACAGCAGCGGCAGCAGCCGGGCCATCGTGCGCGCGGTCACCGCCACGCAACCTTGCGTCGGCGTGAAATCTGGCCGCGCCAGGTGAAAGAAGATGGCGCTGCCGCGCCCGCGGCGGCGCGGCGCGATGTTCCAGTCGAGCACCAGGCAGGCGTCGTAGAGCCGGTCGTCGCGCCGCATGCGCTCGTGGCTGGCGCCATAGGGGATCTTGACCGGCCTGTTGTAGTTGCGGTCGTCAGATACCTCGCACCAGCCGAGATCGGGCCCGATCGGCGTCATTGCCAGCCGCGTCCGGCGGCCACCGGCAAACTCATCTCCCCGGAAATAACCCGACAGGATCCGCATCGAGCCGAGCGGCGTGGCGCCATCGCCCTCGCGCTTGTCGGCCGAGATGCCGCCACGCCCCAGCGCGCAGGCAAACACTGTTTTTCCGACCTGCAGCAGGCCCTGGCTGGGGTGGCCGGGCCTTGCCCGCACGGTCAGCACACGCAGCCGTTTCGGCAAAATTGCGCCGGCTGCATTGCGATCGCGTTTTTTCTTGTATGATCGTGCCACGGAACAAATCACTGTGATCGGCTGTTGTGTCGGCCAGCTTCCGCATAAATACGCAGCGGTCAACTGAATTTCATTTTCAAAACAACGGATTGATCCATGACTTCACGCACCATCCTAATCGTCGACGACGACGACGACCTGCGCGGCACACTGGTCGAGCAACTCGCCCTCTACGAGGAATTCGACGTGTTGCAGGAAGCGACTGCGGCAAAAGGCGTCACGGCGGCACGCGGCGGCCTCATCGACCTGCTCATCATGGATGTCGGCCTGCCCGACATGGACGGCCGCGAGGCCGTCAAAATCCTGCGCAAGGGCGGCTACAAGGCGCCCATCATCATGCTGACCGGCCACGACACCGATTCGGACACGATTCTGGGTCTCGAGGCCGGCGCCAACGACTATGTGACGAAGCCGTTCCGCTTCGCGGTGCTGCTGGCGCGCATCCGTGCCCAGCTGCGCCAGCACGAGCAGAGCGAGGACGCGACCTTCTCGGTCGGCCCCTACACTTTCAAACCCAGCCAGAAGCTGCTCATCGACCCGCGTGGCGGCAAGGTGCGGCTGACGGAGAAGGAAGCCTCGATCATCAAATATCTCTACCGCGCCGACCAAAAGGTGGTGACGCGCGACGTGCTGCTGGAGGAAGTCTGGGGCTACAATTCCGGCGTCACCACGCACACGCTGGAAACCCATGTCTACCGGCTGCGCCAGAAGATCGAGCGCGATCCTTCCAATGCGGAAATTCTTGTGACAGAAAGCGGTGGCTACAAGCTGGTTCCTTAAACATTTCATTATCCAATAGGCGGTCTGGGCGGGACCGCTTTCGGGTGCGATCCTGTTGGAGGGGATTAAGGATCGACTCGTGAAGGAGGGATTGGACTGACCGTTCGGGGACGCAGCTAGAGATGGCGTTGGATGACGACATCCGCATCCTGTCCGCCGTGAGGCTCTTCCAGGGTTTCACGCAGGAACAGCTGCGCCTGCTCGCCTTCGGCGCCGAGACCACCCTGCTGCAGGCCAACCACAAGCTCTACCGCGAGGACGACGAGGCCGATACGGCCTATGTCGTGGTCAGCGGACGCATCGTGCTCTATCGCGAGCAGAGTGGCGAACGCATCCCGATCGGCACCGCCGGCCCCGGCACCATGCTCAGCGAGCTGGCGTTGATCGCCGACACCAACCGGCTGACCAGCGCGTCGGCCGAAATCGACTCGGAAGTGATCCGGCTCAGCCGCAAGATGTTCCGCCGCATCCTGGAGGAATATCCGGAAGTGGCGGTGAAGCTGCACCAGCGCATCTCCGAGGAATTCCAGGACATGATCCGCCGCATCGAGGAACTGGCGCCACGGTTTTCGGGGAGGTGAGAGCGATCGTCGGTTGCAGCCAGGAACTACATTAGGCGGGAGCTTCGGCACACCTAATCCAGGTTGAACCGCGCGATAACCGGCACATGGTCCGACGGCCGCTCCCAGCCGCGCGCCGCCCGCAGGATTTCGTAGCCGGCGAAATCAGGCACCAGGTTGGGCGACGACCAGACATGGTCGAGCCGCCGGCCCCGGTTCGATGCTTCCCAGTCCTGCGCGCGATAGCTCCACCAGGTGTAGAGCTTCTGGTCGAATGGCACGTTGTGCCGCATCAGGTCGACCCAATTGCCGGCGAGCCGCATCGCCTCGAAGTTTTCGGTCTCGACCGGCGTATGGCTGACCACATTGAGCAATTGCTTGTGCGACCAAACGTCGTGCTCGAGTGGCGCGATGTTGAGGTCGCCGACCAGCACCGAGGCGGACACCTCTGTATGCTCGGCGCGAATGGCGTTCATCTCGGCGACAAAGTCGAGCTTGTGCTTGAATTTCCTGTTGATTTCGGGATCGGGCTCGTCGCCGCCCGCCGGAACGTAGAAATTGTGCAGCAGGATCGTCTTGCCGCCGGCGCGCACCGACACCGACAGATGCCGGCTGTCCTCGATCTCGCAGAAGCGGCGCTTTTCGACCACCGCGATCGGCCGCCGCGCCACCGTGGCGACGCCGTGATAGCCCTTCTGGCCATGAAAGGCGATGTGCTGGTAGCCGAGCCTGCGGAATGCCTTTTCCGGGAACAGCTCGTCCGGAACCTTGGTCTCCTGCAGACACAGCACATCGGGCGCGTATTCATCGAGCAGGCGCTCCACGATCGGCATGCGCAGGCGCACGGAGTTGATGTTCCAGGTGGCGATGGAAAAGGGCATTTGGCAATCCGGACAGCGTGCAGCCAGCCAGGATCGATCGGCCCTGACGGGGAAGACGCCTTTTGAGGGAGTCGGTCCGGAAACTGCCAGCCGCGCGCCGCAAAGACAAGCCGGGCTTGCTGCGAACCCTTCGGGATCGGTCAAAGCCCCCAACTTCCTTCCCTGGGCGAAGCAGGCGCGCAGCGCCGTCGCGGAGCCCCTGGGAGGCTAACAAGTCAGCGATCAGCGCGTCTTCGTATTCAGCTCGCGGTTCGCCGTATAGTCGATGGCAAAGGTGTCGGGCGCGAAGCTGACGCCTTCCTTGGTGTTGAAGATCATCACCGTCGTGTCCTTGCCTTGCGCGTCGGTGATCGTCCACTGGCGCAGATCATAGGTTTTCGGATCGAACATCATGGTGATGCGCGCATTGCCGAACACCGACTTGTCGGAAAGCTGGATGGTGGTGAGGTCGTCTTCTTCCTTGACGCTTTTGACGCGGTCGCCGGAGAGGTCGATCCGGTCATCGAGCAGCAGCTTCAGCGGCGTCTTCGACAACGGATAAAGGTCCGATGTGTTCATCTTCTTGTTGAGGATGACCACCGACTTGCCGTCGGAAATCACCTTGAAATTCGACGCCCCGTCATAGTTGAAGCGGATTTTGCCCGGCCGCTCGAGGAAGAATTTGCCGCCGGTCTGCTCGCCTTTGGGGCCGAACTGCACGAATTCGCCGCTCATCGATTTGACCGAGGAGAAATGGTCGGCGATCTTCTGCGCGGCGGCCGGCACGGCCGCCTGCGCCGAGGCCAGAAGCTCGAACCCGGGCACCACGTTGAAGGCGGCTGCACCGGCAGCGACAAGGCCGAGGCCGAGGAGCTGGCGGCGGGTCGGGGCAAAATCGCTGAGCTTGGAAAGATCGTTTTTCATGTCGGTCACTCTCGTGGTGATTCCTGTACCTGTCGCTGTCCTGAACCCCCAGTTGGGCTGAAGTTTGGCGGGGCGAACGCTGCTTGTTCGCTTGAACGCGCCAGAGCGTTCAAGGTTGCCGTGAACGCCCCGCCATCAGAACTTGTCGTCCTCGGTCGGCACCAGGATTTCGCGTTTTCCCGCATGGTTGGCCGGGCCGACAATGCCTTCCTTCTCCATCTTCTCGATGATCGAGGCGGCGCGGTTGTAGCCGATGCCGAGCCGGCGCTGGATGTAGCTGGTCGACGCCTTGCCGTCGCGCAGCACCACGGCCACCGCCTGGTCGTAGGGATCGTCGGAATCCTCGAAATTGCCGCCGCTACCGCCGCCGGAGCCGCCGCCTTTGCCGGACGGTTCGTCGTCATCCTCGTCGTCATCCTCGGTGATGGCGTCGAGATATTCGGGCACACCCTGCAGCTTCAGGTGTCCGACGATCTTTTCGACCTCATCGTCGGAGACGAAGGGACCGTGCACGCGCTGGATGCGGCCGCCGCCGGCCATGTAGAGCATGTCGCCCATGCCGAGCAGCTGCTCGGCGCCCTGCTCGCCAAGAATGGTGCGGCTGTCGATCTTCGACGTCACCTGGAAGGAGATGCGGGTCGGGAAGTTGGCCTTGATGGTGCCGGTGATGACGTCGACCGAGGGACGCTGCGTCGCCATGATGACATGGATGCCGGCGGCACGCGCCATCTGCGCCAGGCGCTGCACCGCGCCCTCGATGTCCTTGCCGGCGACCATCATCAGGTCGGCCATTTCGTCGATGATGACGACGATATAGGGCATCGGCTCAAGATCGAGGTCCTCGGTCTCGTAGATCGCCTCGCCGGTCTGGCGGTCGAAGCCGGTCTGCACGGTGCGCGAGATTTTTTCGCCCTTTTTCTCCGCCAGCTGGACGCGTGCGTTGAAACCGTCGATGTTGCGCACGCCGACCTTGGACATCTTGCGGTAGCGGTCCTCCATCTCGCGCACGGTCCATTTCAGCGCCACTACCGCCTTCTTCGGATCGGTGACGACCGGCGTCAGCAGATGCGGGATGCCGTCATAGACGGAGAGTTCCAGCATCTTCGGATCGATCATGATCAGCCGGCATTCCTGCGGCGTCAGCCGGTAGAGCAGCGACAGGATCATGGTGTTGATGGCGACCGACTTGCCCGAGCCGGTGGTGCCGGCGACCAGCACGTGCGGCATCTTGGCGATGTCGACGATGACGGCCTCGCCGTTGATGGTCTTGCCCAGCGCCAGCGCCAGCTTTGCCTTGGTCGTCTCGAAATCGCGGCTGGCCATGATCTCGCGCAGATACACCGTCTCGCGCTTGGCGTTCGGCAGTTCGATGCCGATGGCGTTGCGGCCGGGCACCACGGCGACGCGGCAGGCGATCGCGCTCATCGAGCGGGCGATGTCGTCGGAAAGGCCGATGACCCGCGACGATTTGATGCCGGGCGCGGGTTCCAGCTCATAGAGGGTGACGACGGGACCCGGGCGCACGGCGATGATCTCGCCCTTGACGCCGAAGTCCTCCAGCACGCCTTCAAGCAGCCGCGCATTCTGTTCCAGCGCGTCCTTCGACAGGCTTGGGTCGCGCGCGACGTTCTTCGGTTCGGACAGGAAATGCAGCGACGGCATTTCGAACCTGTCCGAGCCGATCAGTGAGGTCTGCGCCTCGCGCTGGACGCGCGCGCCCGGCGCCGGGCGCGGCGCCGGCGCCTCGACGCGGGTGGCGGCATCCGAACGGAACTGCTGCACCTTGGCCGTTGGCGCCGCCCGGCGCTGGGTGACGGGCTCCTCGTCGAAATCCATGTCGTCGCGGTCGAAGATGTCGTCATCGTCCGGATCGACGGATACGCTGCGGTCATTGACCATGGCGGCGAAGAATTCCGGCTCGACGCGGGCGCGGCCGTCCGGGCTCATCCGTTGCTCGGCGAATTCGGCCGATTCGACACGCTCGGCGGCGCGCCGCCAGGCGCTGGGGCGCGGCTCCATCTCCGGCTCGTATTCGTCGCGTTCCTGCCTGCGGCGCACCGCGCGGCGATGCATCCACGCGCGCAGCGACAGCCACCAATGGGTGATGGCGCCGAGCGCCAATATGCCCTCGTCGCCCTCATCCTCTTCATTGTCGAACAGAAGATCGTCCTCGCGCGCGTCCGCGGTCGCCGGCTCTTCCATCACGGCGAAGCCGTTCTTGCGCCCGATCAGCGCCGAGCCATAGGCGAACAGCCAGAGCGCCGGCCCGGCCAGCAGCACGGCGAGCACGCTGGCGATCAGCCCGGTCGGGTAGCCGCCGATCAGCATGCCGGGAATCTTGAGCACCATGTCGCCGAACACGCCGCCGAGGCCGGTGGGCAGCGGCCAGGTCTTGGGCGGAACGATGCAGCCGGCGATCGCGGCGGCAAGCAGCGCGAAGCCGAACCAGAACAAACCGCGCTTGGGCAGTCTGTCGACGCCGCGCGCCGAAAACAGCAGATACCCCCAGATGACAGCCGGAACCAGCGCGGCAACCGCGGCAAGGCCGAAGAACTGCATGGCGAGATCGGAGAAAACCGCACCGGCATAGCCCATGGCGTTGGTGACGGTGTTGTTGGTGGCGTGCGAGAAGCTTGGATCGGCAACGTTCCAGGTGGCGAGGCTGGCAACCCCGAAGGCTACAGCCGCAAACATGCCGGCGCCGACCAGCCGGCCGACCTGGCGCCGCGCGAAAGCCTGGATGCCGTGCCCCGTATCGGTCATCGCGAGCGGTGCTGAAGCCCCTGAACGCATGCTCTTCCCCGTCAGTGATTGCCTGGCCAGAGCGCATGACGCACTCCGGCAGATTCGGATGCCAGACTATCGGTGGGAAGGTTAAGGGCGCATTAACTATAAGAAGTTTGAGATCATCAAACCCCGTCACTTCAGGTTGAAGCGGTAGCGGACGGAGCGTGCAACGTTGCCGTGCGACCACCAAAATGGATAGAGGCATGCAATCCATCGTCCTGCGCGTGGCAGCTCTGGCCTGGGCAGGGCTTAGTCTCCTGCTTGCTGTGCTCTGGTTTGTCGAGCTCGGGATGGTGGGCTTCCCGGATGGTCACGTGACGCCCTTTGCCAGAACGACGGGCCCACTCCTGCACGTGCTCGCCTCCGCCTGCCTGATACAGGGCCTGTATTTTCTGTGCAGGGGCCTCTTCGGCAAGGGATTTGGGCTGCTGGGTCTCGGCCTGCAAATTCTGATGGCGGCCATGCTGACGGTGGCGCCGACGTTGATTGTCCGCAATTGCCCCCATTCCCAAGCCTGCAGCAGCGCCTATGAGGCGCTGACAAACACCATGATGGACGATGGGATCGGCGGATAGACGCCGTCACCGGAAGGCACCGGGAACGCCCGCGGTCTCCGCCAAAGTGCACTTGCAAACGAAGCGATGGCGGGCACGTAGACCCGCCATCGTTTCG
The DNA here is from genome assembly GCF_002294875.1 of Mesorhizobium sp. WSM4312. Classification (NCBI taxonomy): domain Bacteria; kingdom Pseudomonadati; phylum Pseudomonadota; class Alphaproteobacteria; order Hyphomicrobiales; family Phyllobacteriaceae; genus Mesorhizobium; species Mesorhizobium sp. WSM4312. The sequence continues at coordinate 83,130 of NZ_NSFU01000011.1, forward strand.
CTCGGCAACAAAAAGATCGGCCTCTGCCCGATCCCGCGCGATCACTTGTGACCGGCATACATCATCAGGTTGGCACAGAATTCGGCGTGAGGCTTGCTCATCGCTGCGTCCTGGCACTCCTTCATCATCTGGTCCTGCTTGTCCTTGGCCGTCGAGGCCCAGGCTGCTTTGAAATCCGCCTCGGGCTTCATGGTCTTCATGCTGGAATCGGTGAAGAACGGTGCCATGTTGTCCGGTTCATCCAGAGCACCGGCAAATGCCATGCCACCGACCATGGAAAGAGCGAGCGCTCCAAGGCAGATATTCTTGAGGTTCATGAGAAAGTTCCTCCCTGTTTTTTGCACGAGCGTCAGAACGACGATCGCCCCCACAGTTCGGAACCAATGCGGTCGATGTTTCTTCCCAAAGGTCCATCACGCGAACGTGATTGCGCGAACCGGGGTATAGCTAGAACATTTTACCAAAAAAAGAGGCCCGGAAACAATCCGGGCCTCAAGGCGTGAGCTCCTTGCGGGAGCGTCACGACGGGATCTCTGGAGCAGCTCCGGGAAAGCCGGATTGCGGTTTTCCCTGGAATTGCGTGAGGGACAACGGGGCCGGCGGGAGGAGGATCCGCCGGCCCCATTGGCGAGGCTGGCCTTACGGCACCACTTCGCCATGCTGGGAGATGTCGAGGCCTTCGACCTCTTCCTGGGTCGTCGGACGCAGGCCGACCAGCGCCTTGACGATGTAGAGGATCACGAAGGTGGCGATCGCCGTCCACAGGATGGTGAAGACGATGCCGTAGAGCTGCTTGCCGATGGAAGCGTCTTTGCCGAGCGCATTGATCGCCGGATCGGCGAGCACGCCGGTCAGCAACGCACCGACCACGCCGCCGACGCCATGGACGCCGAAGGCATCGAGCGAGTCGTCATAGCCGAACATGTGCTTCACCTTGACCGCCGAGATGTAGCAGATCACGCCGGCGACGATGCCGACGATGAAGGCGCCGGTCGGGTTGACGAAGCCGGAAGCCGGCGTCACCGCGACGAGACCGGCGACGGCACCCGAGATGATGCCGAGCACCGAGGGCTTCTTGGCGACGATCCATTCGGCGAACATCCAGGCGAGAGCCGCCGCGGCGGTGGCCACCTGGGTGTTGAGCATGGCGGCACCGGCAAGGCCGTCGGCCGCCAGTTCCGAACCGGCGTTGAAGCCGAACCAGCCGACCCACAGCAGCGAGGCGCCGATCACCGAGTAGACCAGGTTGTGCGGCGCCATGTTGGTGGTGCCGTAGCCTTCGCGCTTACCCAGGACCAGCGCGCAGACCAGGCCCGCGACACCGGCGTTGATGTGGACGACCGTGCCGCCGGCGAAGTCGAGCACGCCGGCCGCGCCAAGGAAGCCGCCGCCCCAGACCCAATGCGCGATCGGCGCATAGACGACCAGCAGCCACAGCGCCATGAAGATCAGCAGCGCCGAGAACTTCATGCGCTCGGCGAAGGCACCGGCGATGAGGGCAGGCGTGATGATGGCAAAGGTCATCTGGAACATCGAGAAGACGAATTCAGGAATGTTCGCGACCCCCGGCAGCCACAGCGTCGAGACGGTGATGCCGTGATGGAAGAATCGCGAGAAGCCGCCGATGTAGCTGTTCATGCTGGCGGATTCATTGGTGGTGAAGGCCAGCGAATAGCCGAACATGAACCACAGCACCGTGACCAGGCAGGTGATGGCGAAGCTCTGCATGATGGTGGCGAGCACGTTCTTCTTGCGCACCATGCCGCCGTAGAACAGCGCCAGGCCCGGAATGGTCATCATCAGCACCAGGGCCGTCGAGGTCAGCATCCAGGCGGTGTTGCCGGTGTCGAGCACCGGGGTGGGCGCGGCAGCAGGCGCGGCGGCGGCAGCGGCCGGAGCGGCTTCCTGCGCAAAGGCGGCGACGCTGCCCAATGCTGCCAGGGCAAGCGAGCCCAGAAGGGCCGCCCGTCCCGTCGTCTTCAAGGTGGAAGAAATATTCATTGAACTCTCCATTGGAATACGTGTTCGCCGCTCAGAGCGCGTCGGTGTCTGTTTCGCCGGTGCGGATGCGCACCGCCTGATCGATGCCGAAAACGAAAATCTTGCCGTCGCCGATCTGGCCGGTCTTGGCCGCGGCAGTGATGGCTTCGACGGCCTTGTCGACCATGTCGGCACTGACAGCGACCTCGATCTTGATCTTCGGCAGGAAACTGACCGCGTATTCCGCTCCGCGATAGATTTCCGTATGTCCCTTCTGACGCCCGTAGCCTTTGACTTCGGTGACGGTCAGGCCCTGGATGCCGACGGCGGTAAGCGCTTCGCGTACCTCGTCCAGCTTGAACGGCTTGATGATTGCCATCACGATTTTCATAAGGTTTCACCCTTTGCTGTTGCGGTCCCCCGCGTTTGCACGACTTCACCGATCCCAAAGAGCCGGAGAGTGCCCACAAGGATTCAAGCTCCGTGCCAAGTGCCGAAGCAGGGTGTTAACCTGTTGTAAACAAAGGGAATGAGGTGATTGGAGGCAGCAGGTGCCAATGCCCGCGGCACATCACATGCTCAAAAAATATGCAATTTTTGGAAATTGCCTAATTTGCCGGCTTTGAGCATGATCCCGAAAAGCCGAGCCGGGTTTTCTCGGACAAACGGTTTTCGTTTGTCCGGTGATCCTGCTCAAACAAGACTCGCAATGCTCAACGCTTGAGCCGGATCAACCCTTCCTGGGCCATCGAGGCGATCAGCGTGCCGTCGCGCGCATAGAGCGTGCCGCGGCTGAAGCCGCGCGATCCCGAACTCGACGGGCTGTCCTGGGCATAGAGCAGCCAGCCGTCGAGCGGATGCGGCCGGTGGAACCACATCGAATGGTCGAGACTCGCCGCCTGGATGTCGGGATCGAACAGGCCGCGCCCATGCGCGAAGGTCGAGGTGTCCAGCAGCGTCATGTCGGAGAGATAGGCCAGCAGCACCGATTGCAGCGCGCGGTCGTCGGGAACCGGGCCGGCAAGGCGGATCCAGACATTCTGCCGGGGCGGCAGCTTGTCGCGGCTTTCATAGTGCTGGAGATTGACCGGCCTGAGCTCCAGCGGCCGCTCGCGCGCCCAGAAGCGGCGCACCGCCTCCGGCACGCGTTCGGCTCTTTCGAGCAGCTGGCGCTGCGTCAGCAGACCTTCCGGCGGCGGCACGTCGTCGGGCAGCGCGAACTGGTGCTCCAGCCCCTTCTCGTCGACCTGGAACGAGGCTTCCAGCGAAAAGATCGCCTGTCCGTGCTGGATCGCCAGCACGCGTCGGGTGGTGAAGGAGCCGCCGTCGCGGATGCGGTCGACCTCGTAGACGATCGGCACCCTGATGTCGCCCGGCCGCATGAAATAGCCGTGCAGCGAATGCACGAAGCGGTCCGGTTCCACCGTCCGCTGCGCCGCAACCAGCGCCTGGGCGATGGTCTGGCCGCCGAACACGCGCTGCCACTCCACCTGGGGGCTGCGACCACGATACAGATTGTGTTCCAGCCTCTCGAGGTCGAGAATGCTCAGAAGCTCGTCGATCGCCGCCGTCATGTTTTGTGACCTCGCCGCAAAATTGCTATGGCGGTTTCCGACAGGAAGAACGAGCCGTCAAGGGCGCGGGCCAGGGCCGGCGCGCAAGGAGCCAAGGCAATGGAACGCAAGGCTGACGCCAAGACCAGATCCGGGCTCGATGTTCTCGTCGCCGGCGCGGGCTATGTCGGCCTGGCCACCGCCGTCTCGCTGAAGCAGGCGCGACCGCATCTGGCCGTGGCGCTGGTCGATGCCGCGCCCGCCGGCGCCTGGCAAAGGGACGGCCGCGCCTCGGCCATTGCCGCTGCCGCCTGCCGCATGCTCGACCAGCTCGGCGTCTGGGCCGAGATCGCGCCGCAGGCGCAGGCGATCACCGAGATGATCATCACCGATTCGCGCAGCGCCGATCCGGTGCGCCCGGTGTTCCTGACCTTTGGCGGCGAAGTGGCGCCGGGCGAGCCCTTCGCGCATATGGTCGCCAACAAGTCGCTGAACGGCGCCTTGCGCGCCAGGGCCGAAACGCTCGGCATCGACATCATCGAAGGTGTCGCCGTGCAGGGTTTCGAGACCAATGGCGCCGGCATCACCGTGCATCTGGCCGACGGCGCCGCGCTGACCGCACGGTTGCTGGTCTCCGCCGACGGCGTCAATTCGAAGCTGCGCGACATGGCCGGCATCAAGACGGTGAAGTGGGACTATGGCCAGTCCGGCATCGTCTGCACCGTGGCGCATGAACGACCGCACAATGGCCGTGCCGAAGAGCACTTCTTGCCGGCCGGCCCCTTCGCCACGCTGCCGCTGAAACCCGACGAAGACGGCACCAACCGCTCGTCGATCGTCTGGGTCGAACGCGCGCAAGATGCCAAAGCGCTGGTGGAGGGCGACGATCTCGTCTTCGAGCATGAGCTCGAACAGCGTTTCGGCCTGAAGCTCGGCGAGATCCGCGTCGCCGACAAGCCGCGCGCCTGGCCGCTCGGTCTCACCATCGCGCGCGCCTTCGTCGCTCCGCGCGTGGCCCTTGCCGGCGACGCCGCCCACGGTATCCATCCGATCGCCGGCCAGGGCCTCAATCTCGGCTTCAAGGATGTGGCAGCGCTTGCCGAGGTAATCGTCGAGGCCGACCGGCTCGGCCAGGACATCGGCGCACTCGACGTGCTCGAACGCTACCAGCAATGGCGCCGTTTCGACACGGTGCAGATGGGCGTCACGACGGATGTGCTGAACCGGCTGTTTTCCAACGACATCACCCCGCTGCGCACCGTCCGCGACATCGGCCTCGGCCTCGTCGAGCGCATGCCGCGCCTGAAGGAGTTTTTCATCCGGCAGGCGTCGGGATTGTCCGCGGACACGCCGCGGCTGCTGAAAGGCGAGGCGATCTAGCCTTTCGTATAGTCAGGCCCAAAACGCGTCGGCAGGCCGTCGGCGAGTTTCAACCAGGGGAGCTTCTCCTCAAAAGCGACATGCTGCGTTGGTGCAAATTTTTCCGGCTCCTCCATCGCCGCGGCAAAGAAATGCATGACGCCGGACATGTTTTTTGAGCGGAAAGACAGTGGCGAGCCACAGTGATCGCAAAATGTTCTTTCCACACCGGGAGAAGAGTTGAAGACCTTCGGTGGCTTGCCCAGCCATCGCCATTGGTCGTCCAAGACGCCAATATAGGTGGTCATCGGCGCAGAACATTGCCGCCGACAACTTTCACAATGACAGCTCACGCATGCTTGTGCCGGACCATCGACCTCGAAAGCAATGACGCCACACAAGCAATGACCGCGCATGCGAATTCTCCTTGAGCCAATCGACTGACCGACAATTTATACCGGTCGTAGTGGGGGAGCCGCCATGAAATGCGCTGAGCTGGAACCCAATTCCGACATTCGAAGCAAGCGATCGTGTTCGCGTGCGCGAGGCGTTGCCTCCAGGCTGCATTCGCTACGCCCTGGCTGCACAGCCTAGTTTACTTCAAAACCCAGCTTCTGCCGCAGCCGCAGCATGCGCTGGTCGGCGATCTCGAGGCGCTTCTCGCCGCCCTGGGCGGCGCGGTTGACCATCTGCAGCAGATCGTTGCGCTCGGCGACGTCGAGACGCTCGCGCAGGAACGGCGCCAGCTTGTCGATGACGACGGTGGTGTCGTCGATCTGTGAGGCCGCCCATTTGGCGTAGATCACCGCCTCGTCGGTCTTCTTCTTGTCGGCGATCTCGGAGATCACCGCCCGGATGACGGCCTCGCGCTGCGGCAGGATAGGTCCATTCTCGGAGACGATCGATGCAATCAGCGTCGCTGCGGCCACCACCGGATCGTCGATCGCCGTCAGCGGCGACAGGGCCGCCTGCTTGCGCAGCTTCTTGCGCCTGATATTGCCTTGCACGCGCCCGACGACATCGGCGACCTCGCGCGCGGCGTCGTTCATGGCCTTCATCCGGTACCACCAGAAAGCAGCCGCACCCAGCACGCCAAGGACAGCAATCAGGAAAGGCATGTCGAAATCCCCCGGAAATCCGAGGGACGATAAGAGAACTGACGCGCTGCTTCAACACGCGCGGGTTGCCTGCCGCGAAGAAAATTCAATTTGCGGCTGGTGAAGCTTAGGCGCCGGACGCCATCTATGACCCCGGCACGTTGTAGATCGCGCGCACCTCGATGGTGCCGATCTCGGCCAGCGGGATCTCGCCGGCGATTTCCAGCGCCTCGTCGAGATCCTTCGCCTCGATCATGACGAAACCGAGCAACTGCTCCTTGGTTTCGGCGAACGGGCCGTCGGTGACCAGCCGCTTGCCCTGGCGCCTGCGAACGGTTTTCGAGGTTTTCACCGGTTGCAGCGCTTGCGCGATGATCAGCATCCCGCGTTGGCCCAATGACCGGTCATGGGCCAGCGAATCGGCGTCGAGCTTGGCCAACCGCTCTGTCGTCATGGCGTGGAGATCCTTTTCCTCACCATAAACCAGGCAAACATATTGCATGTCCATCTCCCTTATCGCGACGAATCATAGGATGAGGCGATCAGGCTGTCAGCCGGGTCTTTGCCCGCCGCATGATCGAGCAGGCACACCCCGACTCCGATGATGGCGACCGCCGCCAGCAGCCGGCCGAAGCCGGGCGCCGGCGGATCGAGCCAGAAGTCTTCCTGTCGCTCAGGCGCGTGGCCTGGGCTCTTCCACAGTGTGAAAAACAGATTGTCCATGTGAACCTCCATCAGGCCACAAATCCCATGGCCGCCCACAGGACGGCCGGGTCGCATGGAAGTCGACATTTTTGCGCGGATATTTTTTCCAGGCTGCCCCAATATTTTTTCCGAAGGCAAATGCGCCGTCATCGTGCGTGGTCCAAACAGCGCGGTGGTGTTCGCGCCCACCCGCGCTATAGTTGAGCGGACGCCGGGGCTCACCCGGGCCAAGTTCACGACAACCCCCGAGTTCACGACAACCAAGGAGGACTTCATGGACCGCACCGCAACCGCCGTCTGGAAAGGCAATCTGAAAGAAGGCAAGGGCACGCTCGACAGCCAGAGCGGGACGCTCAAGGGCACACCCTATTCGTTCAAGGCGCGCTTCGAGGATGAAAGCGGCAAATCCGGCACCAACCCGGAAGAGCTGATCGCGGCCGCGCATGCCGGCTGCTACGCCATGCAGCTTTCGCACTTCCTGGCCGAGAACGGCACGCCCGCCGCCGAACTCGACGCCAAGGCGGTGGTGACGCTGGTTCCAGGCACCGGCATCACCGGCAGCGCGATCACGCTGGTCGGCAAGGTGCCCGGCATCGATGCGGCGAAATTCAAGGAATTGGCCGAGAAGGCCAAGGCCGAATGCCCGGTCTCCAAGGCGCTTGGCGCGATCAAGGTCTCGCTCGACGCCAGGCTTGGCTGAGAAAACGGACAAGCGCCGAGGTCGGAGCTGCCAATCTCCCCCCTTGAGGGGAGATGTGCGGCAGGACAGAGGGGGGCGCTGTTCCGCCAACATCCATAATGATTGCCAGTTGCCTAGGCGCCCAGCGCGTCAAGCCGGGCGCGCAATGCGGCGACTTCCTGTTCCAGTGCTTCCAGCCTCGCTTCCAGGTCGGAGTGAGGCATGGCCGGCGTACTGCGTTGCGCCGATAAAGCCGCAACGTCCACCGGGCCGGCGAGAAGATGCACGTAGCGGTCCTCGCGCTGGCCTGGCCCGCGCGGGATTTCCTGCACCAGCGGCGGCCGGCGGCCGATCAGCATGTCGAGTTCACCGCGCAGATCTTCGATCGATGAAAACCGCGCCATGCGCTCGGCTCGAGCCAACAGTTCATGCGCCGTCTGCGCCCCGCGCAGCAGGAGCAGGCCGATCAAGGCGGTCTGCGGCGTGGTCAGCGAGAAGCGCTGCGCCATCTGATGCTCGTAGCGCTCGACGCGCGAGCCGAACATCTGTCGCACCAGCCCCTTCTGCTCGAGCAGCTTCAGCGCCCGGTGCACCTCCGTCTGTTCCAGCGCCATGACCGGGTCGCGCGCCGTCTTCTGGTTGGCGGCGGCAAGGGCCGCGTTGAGCGTCAGCGGATAGACATCCGGCGTCAGCTCCTTCTTCTCGATCAAGCAGCCGAGCACGCGCGCTTCGATGGGGGAGAGGATGGGAAGGTCTTCGCTCATGGATTGGTAATTTTCTACCGATTCTTCGACAGCATGATTTTGACAGACATCCGAGCGGCGCGACAGAGCAGAACTCTTGATCTCGGCGATCGCCTTGACCGGGTTGAGGCCGTTGGGCAGGCAGGCGCTATCTGGCATCGAACACATGCACGGGCGCGCATTAACGCGGCTCAGCCTCGGACGCCACGGCGGTCCGTGTCGATTTCAACTGCCAGAATGACCTGACGAGCACATCCTCGGCATAGATGGCGTCATCGAACTGATCCTGTCCAAGTGCCTGACCCAGCGTCGGTCGATCCCCAAGCAGCGAAACGCCAAGGCCAGCCTGGTCATTCGAGAGCGGCACACCCAGCGCGTCGAGGATAGTGGGAAATATGTCAATCGTGCCCGAAAGTCCGGCATATGTTTTGGACGGGATGCCATCCCCCGACACGGAGAAAAAGTTGCGTCTTTCATACTTGTTCAGGCGGTCCGTCACCGCGCTTGGCGCACTGAGATGGTCGCTTTGCAGCGCCAGAACGGTGTTCGCCATCAGACCTTCGGCCTCGGCTTTGTGAATGAAGTCGGCAATGAGCATGTTGGTGCATTTCACGGCGTGGAGAATATTGGGAACTTGCGGGGAAAGTCCCGTCTTGCCGATACATTTGTCGGTCAGGTAGCCATCCATCGCATGCCCGCCACTGACGGCGATCGTCAGGGAGAACGGTTTGCCATCGCGCTGCGCGCGCCGCAAAATGCCGAAGCTCAGATCGAGGACTTCGGCGTCGTCGGCGCCGAAACTGTTGCCGCGCCCAGCGACAGCGGCCACCACTTCGGGGCCCCCGAAAAGCGATGAGTAGCCGTGGGTGGAATAGAATGTCCCCTGACCGGTGAAGCTGAGTGGCCAACCAGTAACAAAGTTCTGCTGATAGCCCCGCGCCTTCAGGACATCGCCCAGGCAGGTCAGGCCAGGCAGGAATTGCGAATGCTCCTCCAGATACTGGCGCGAGGTGAAGAACGTTATCAGCAGCGGCGTTCCACAGTTCGCGGCGACCATCCCTGAGATGGAGTTGTTGGTGTAGGCAAGCTGCACCATGTTGCTCGCCGAAACGCCACGCCTGTCGAATTCCAGCAGCGGCCCCATGACGTCGCCGAACTCCGCCTCGTTCATGTAGGTGCGCTCGGCGCTCTCGATGAAAATATGAATGAGGTTTTTTGGCGCGACGGTCGCCGACGCTGTTTCAGCCGGCTTTGTCAAAGAGGTGACATCGACGAACTGCTTGGACAGGAAATCATGCAGCGGGTTGGGATGGATCGCCGCCGCGATCGGACGCGTCAGCATCGGGTTTGCCGCCAGGAAGAACGCCATCAAGGCAACGTCCAATCCTCTGGTCAGCGTGCCGCGCGCCTTCAGGGCGCCGAGACCGAGAAGAACGACCAAAATAACCAGCATCGTGCTTCCGGTATTCCACAAATACTCAAGGACGACACCCGGCGTAAGCATGCCGGCGCCGGCATGCATGAACATCGCACCCCAGTCGAAATAGCCGAAGACGCTTTCCAGATAGACATAGACAAGGAACAGAAGGCAGGGGAGGAGCGAGAAATAGAGCCTGAACCACCTGCTTCCTTGTCGATCCGGCTTCCTGTCCCGGAAGCCGTCAAGCCAGAGAAGCGCGATCAAAACCCCCAGGCCGAGAACCGCAAGCAGCCCCTTCTCCTGAAAATAGATCAGCGACACAAGCCAGGTGAACGATCCGACTGTTGTGGCGCTGATCAATGGCCCAGATATTGAATACCCATTCACGATGAAGCCGCGCACTGCTTTGCACTCGAACCATGGTATCGAAAGGCAATATCGACGACTGCTTAAAACTATACTAAGACAATACCAGTAATCGCGCGCATACAGCAATCAATTACTTAAGCTGACGCTAATATTAGTCGCCGAGACTCCCTCGGCGCCCTGACTAGTAAGCGACATGTTTGAAACGTGATCGGTCGCGGGCAGCCACACTTGGCTAGCTGGACCGCAGCGCAGCCAGCAAGACCCGCCGGGCCATCTGAGCGGACCGTGTTCGGCACAAGAGCTGGACATAGGCTACACCGGCCCCTTCTGCTCAAGCAGCTTGGGCGGTTCGTCAGTTCCTTCTTTCAGTCAAGCAGCCGAGCACCCGCGCCTCGATGGGGGAGAAAGTCCAGGCGCGACTGCCGCTTTCGATAGCGAAAAGGATTTTTACGCCCGGCTTCGCACCAGTTCGAGTCGCGCCCGGATGGCCGCGACGGCATCCGGGGAGAAGTCAGCGGGTAACGTCAGCTTCAGACCCGCCGCTCCACCATCATCTTCTTGATCTCCGCGATCGCCTTGGCCGGGTTGAGGCCCTTGGGGCAGGTCTGCGCGCAGTTCATGATGGTATGGCAGCGATAGAGCCGGAACGGGTCCTCGAGATTGTCGAGCCGCTCGCCCTTGGCTTCGTCGCGGCTGTCGATCAGCCAGCGATAGGCCTGCAAGAGGGTTGCCGGGCCGAGATAGCGGTCGCCGTTCCACCAGTAGCTCGGGCAAGAGGTCGAACAGCAGGCGCACAATATGCACTCGTAGAGCCCGTCGAGCTTCTCGCGGTCCTCATGGCTCTGCAGCCATTCCTTGGCCGGCTGCGGCGACACCGTCTTCAGCCACGGCTCGATCGAGGCGTGCTGGGCGTAGAAATTGGTGAGGTCGGGCACCAGGTCCTTCACCACCTGCATGTGTGGCAGCGGATAGACCTTTACCGCACCGGAAATGTCGTCGCAGCCCTTGGTGCAGGCCAGTGTGTTGGAGCCGTCGATGTTCATGGCGCAGGAGCCGCAAATGCCTTCGCGGCAGGAGCGGCGCAAGGTCAGCGTCGGGTCGATCTTGTTCTTGATCCACAGCAGAGCGTCGAGCACCATCGGTCCGCAATCGTCCATGTCGACGAAATAGGTGTCGATGCGCGGGTTCTCGTCATCGTCCGGCGACCAGCGGTAGATGCGGTATTCCCGCAGATTGGTGGCGCCTTCCGGCTTCGGCCAGGTCTTGCCCTGCTGGATCTTCGAATTCTTGGGGAGCGTCAGTTCGACCATTACCTCAGGTCCTTTCGGATGACGAGCTTCAGCCCGGACCAGATTTCATTCACGGCAGCGACCTTGACGTCGACAAGGTCGCGCTTCAGCGCTTCAGTGCGCACGATACCCTCGGTGACGTCGGTCGGCACTTTCGATGCCTTCTTCGGCCACGACACCCAGACCATGCCGTCACGCTTGATCGCCGCCTCGACGTCGCCAAGGCGATCCTCGATCTCGGCGCGTTGTTTGGTGAAGGCGTGGACGGCATCGTATCTTTTATGGCTACCCGAAATGTCGGACCATTCGGCCAGCCGATAGACCTCTGCGAAATCGACGGCGCCGGCCAGTTCGTCGAGCTCCGGCGGCAGCGCGATGAAGGCGGCGGTCATACCGTCCTTCAGGCCGAGCTTGGCCGGAAGGGGCTTGCCAGAATATCCCGTGGCCGCCAGCGCCATTGTCAGTACACCCTGGCCTTGGGCGCGATCTTGGCGAGGCTGATGCCGCCGTCCTTTTCGGCCAGCAGCGGCTCGGTGTGCACCGGCCGGTAGCTGAGCGTCACCTTGCCGTCTTCGCTCACCCTGGCCAGCGTGTGCTTGCGCCAGGCGGCATCGTCGCGCGCGGAAAAGTCCTCACGCGCATGCGCGCCGCGGCTCTCCTTGCGCGCCTCGGCGCCGTAGACGGTGGTGATGGCGTTGGCCATCAGGTTTTCCAGTTCCAGCGTCTCGACCAGATCCGAATTCCAGATCATCGAGCGGTCGAACACTTTGATGTCCTTGAGCTCGCCCCAGATTTGCGAAATGCGCTTGCAGCCGTTTTCGAGCGATTCCTGCGTGCGGAACACGGCGGCGTCTTCCTGCATCGCCTTCTGCATCTTTTCACGCAAGCTTGCCGTCGGCGTCGAGCCATTGGCGTGGCGCAGCCGGTCGAAGCGATCCATGATCTTTTCGACCGAGGCCTCGTTGGGGGCGGGGATCGCCGACTTGCGGTCGATGACCTGGCCGGCCCGGATCGCCGCCGCGCGGCCGAACACAACCAGGTCGATCAGCGAGTTCGAGCCCAGCCGGTTGGCGCCGTGGACAGAGGCACAGCCGGCCTCGCCGACCGCCATCAGGCCCGGCGACACCTTGTCCGGGCTCCTCGCCGTCGGGTTGAGCACCTCGCCCCAGTAATTGGTCGGCACGCCGCCCATATTGTAGTGCACCGTCGGCAGCACCGGGATCGGCTCCTTGGTCAGGTCGACGCCGGCAAAGATTTTTGCCGATTCCGAAATGCCGGGCAGCCGCTCATGCAGCACGGCTGGGTCGAGATGGTCGAGATGCAGGAAGATGTGGTCCTTCTTCGGGCCGACGCCGCGGCCTTCGCGGATCTCCAGCGTCATGCAGCGCGAGACGACGTCGCGCGAGGCAAGGTCCTTTGCCGACGGCGCGTAGCGCTCCATGAAGCGCTCGCCTTCGGAATTGACGAGATAGCCGCCCTCGCCGCGCGCGCCTTCGGTGATCAGGCAGCCGGCGCCATAGATGCCGGTTGGGTGGAACTGCACGAACTCCATGTCCTGCAGCGGAAAGCCGGCGCGAGCCGCCATGCCGCCGCCGTCACCGGTGCAGGTGTGCGCCGAGGTGGCGGAGAAATAGGCCCGGCCGTAACCGCCGGTGGCCAGCACCACCATCTTGGCCGAGAAGCGGTGGATGGTGCCGTCGTCGAGGTTCCAGGCGACGACACCGGTGCAGGTGCCATCCGGCTCCATGATCAGGTCGAGCGCGAAATACTCGATGAAGAACTGCGCGTTGTTCTTCAGCGACTGGCCGTAGAGCGTGTGCAGCATGGCGTGGCCGGTGCGGTCGGCGGCGGCGCAGGTGCGCTGCACCGGCGGGCCTTCACCGAAATTCATCATCATGCCACCGAACGGCCGCTGATAGATCTTGCCTTCTTCGGTGCGCGAGAACGGCACGCCGTAATGTTCGAGTTCGTAGACGGCGGCAGGCGCCTGCTGGACCATGTACTCCTGCGCGTCGATGTCGCCCAGCCAATCCGAACCCTTGACGGTGTCGAAGAGATGCCATTGCCAATTGTCGGGGCCCATATTGGACAGCGAAGCGGCAATGCCGCCTTGCGCGGCCACCGTGTGCGAGCGCGTCGGGAACACCTTGGTGATGCAGGCGGTGCGCAGGCCCTGTTCGGCCATGCCGAGCGTGGCGCGCAGGCCCGCCCCCCCGGCGCCGACCACCACCACGTCGAATTTGTGGTCGACAAAATTATAGCCTGCCATTTTGGCTGATTTCGCGTCCTTGGCCAACTCAGCCTCCGAATGCCAGCTTGAGCAGGGCGAAGATCGAGGCGACGCCGACCGCTACGGTGAAAAATGTATTGAGCGCGATCGTCGCCAGCTTCAAGCCTTCGCTGGTGATGTAATCCTCGATGATCACCTGCATGCCGAGGCGCATATGGATGAGCCCGGAAATGAGCACCAGGGCCAGTACCAGCGCCACGAACGGATTGGCGAGCGCCGCGCGCACTTCCGCATAGCCGGCGCCGTTGAGCGCGATCAGGAACCCGACGAAGAACAGCATCAGCGGGATGTTGGCGATGGCCGTCAGCCGCTGGCGCCAGAAATGGCCGGTGCCTTCGCGAGCGGAGCCGAGGCCGCGGACTTTCGCCAGCGGCGTGCGCATGTCGGTATTGCTCTTGCCGCTCATGATCAAGCTCCTCGCGCCATGTAGCCGGCGATCCAGATCAGCAGGGTGAGCAGGACCGAGCCGACAAGCGTCGCCCAGGCGATCTTCGAGGCCGTATGCTTTTCCAGCCCGGCGCCCGTATCCCAGACCAGGTGGCGCACGCCGCCCAGCATGTGATGCATCAGCGCCCAGGTGTAGCCGAACAGGATGAGCCGGCCGAGCCAGGTGCCGAAGGCCCAGTTGACCCAGTCGAAGACGCCTTGAGAGCTCGCCGCCGCCATCAGCCAGACCGAGACCAGCAGCGTGCCGAAATAAAGCGCCCCGCCGGTGATGCGATGGATGATCGACATCGTCATGGTGACCGGCGGCCGGTAGATCGTCAGGTGCGGCGAAAGCGGCCGTTCACGTCTGGCGAATTCGCGGGTGGCTGGTGATTTGCTCATGGCTCCCCCAGGTTCGGCGTCTTCGTGCATGTCGCCCAAAGTGACCTCGGTTTTGCGAGGACGCCATGCACAGAACAACAATCCAAAGCGCGTCGCATGAATCCGTTTCGGCGCGACGCGCTTAGCCTCAGATGGAAACGCGGCATTGCCGCTTCCCGTTGCGACTTCGGACAGGCGGTTTCTAATGCTCTTTTTGCACCGCGTCAAAGCCAGAAAATCGTTTTGGAAACGTCATTTAGTCTGACAAAAAGGCAGGCTCGGGCTTCAATCGATTTGGGGGTGGAGGACCCAAGGCCGGCTCTATATCGCTGCAGTGCAGCATAAGCGACTTCTTGGCCGTGCGGCCTAGCGCTTGCAGGTCTGCGGCGTCGAGCCCCTCTTCATCACCAGCGCCTCACGCCCGTCGATCACGATTGCGTTATGCGTGGCGGCTTCCTGGTAGCGGCTGGACTGGTTGGCGGGCGACGCCGCAAACTCTTCGGTCGCGCCATTCGGCTCGATCACACGCAACGACGAGCCGAGGTTTTGGATGGTGATCGCGCTGCCATTGCCGCATCCATAGGTTGCCGTACCCACTGTGGATCGCGGCGCGGTGAGGTCGGTGGTGATCTTGGTTGCCGGTGCAGGAGGCGCCGATGCCGGGGGCGTCGCGGCTGCGATGGACTGCCGAGCCGGCGCAGGCAGGACGACATTGGCCGCCTTCGGCGCGCCATCCTGCGGCACACAGGCCGCAACGACGGCAAGCAACGGGAAAACGGACACCCGAACCGTCCGGCGTAATCCCATATGCTGTCCTCCCGCGCGGCAGACTAGCCACGATGTTGCGCCCAGATCAAGGTTGCCCCGAGGCTGCCTTTAAATCCATTCGATGCCGGCCGCGATGGTGCCGCCAAGCATGGCCGAATGATGGCTATCGGGTTTTCACTCCAGTCGGGAATTAACCATGTTTGACGAGACATCGCCGCGCAACGCGCCGGCCTCTTAACAAAGGTTAAGAAAAGGTTAATTTCTGATTCGAGGAGCCATGCATGTCGCCCAAAAGTGCGTCAGCGGTTTTGGGGCAACGACATGCATCCAGACAAGTAACCAAAAAGCGCGTCTCGACGCGCTTTGGCCTCTAACCATCGGGAAGACCATGCGTTCGAACTCAAGCAGATCACGCCTCTCGGCGCTTATCGTGGCCGTCTCGCTCGCCGGCCTGGCGACGCCCACGCTGGCCAATGGACGCCACCAGGATCGCGTCTACGCCGATTCCTTCGGCAATCTCGTCATCGACAGCGCGGCCGGCTACAAGCGCATCATCGTCGGCCAAGGCAAGCTGGCCAAGAAGCTGGCCGACTACACCAGCGCCGGCCAGCCCAAGGTGATCTACCAGAACGAATCCGACGAGATTTCAGGCTATGGCGATTGCTACCGGCCGCCGGTCTTCGTCAAAGGCCGCAGCTATATGTACGGGCTTTCCGACGGCGAGATGCCGGAACTCAGCCCCTGCCGCTAGTACAATTCGCCGTTTCACGGAAACGGCGAAGAGATGGATCAGGATGACGTTTCGACCAAAGTCATGCTGATCTGGAATTGATGACGATTGCGCTGGACGACCACTCGCCTCCCGGCCCGGCCGAGACACGGACGCAGTCACGCCCGGCATTCTTTGCCAGGTAGAGCGCCTCGTCGGCGCGCCGCATGAGATCGGCGGTGGTTTCACCGGGATGAAGTTCGGCAACCCCGAAACTCGCCGTGCAGCGATTGTCCGCCGGCAGCCCGTCGATGGGCAGCGCGCCGAATGCGCTGCGCGTGCCCTCGGCGAACAGTCGGGCGGCGGCCAGATTGGTTCCGGGCAGCATGATGGCGAATTCCTCGCCGCCGATGCGGCCCGCGACATGGTGCCCGGCGGCGGCTTCGCGCAGGAAACCGGCAAAGGTCTCGATCACCCGGTCGCCGGAGGCATGGCCGAAATTGTCGTTGATGCTCTTGAAATGATCGAGATCGGCGATGACCAGCGCGACCGGCACGCCTTGCCGCATGGCGCCAAGCACGGCCTGCTCGGCCTGGCGCGTGAAGGCACCGCGATTGAGCAGTCTGGACAGCGTATCGGTCTCCGATCTCGACGTCACTTCGGCCAACACATCGCGGACCAGGATGGCCAGCGTCAGCAGCGCCATGGCCAGGGCAAAGACGGTGCCGAGCGATTGCGACACCAGCGCGTAGCTGCTTTGCAGATAGGCCTGCGGATTGGCGCCCCAGCCGCCGAGCGCATTTGCGATGAACGGCTTTGAGGCGAACTGCACGCCGCTGGCGGCGAGCACCGCCATCAGGAGGCGATCGAGCCGGCCGCGCCTTTGCCTGGACGACCAGACGATGGCCAATCCAACGAATTGCATGACGGCATAGGGGAGCTGGTAGGCCATCATGCGCACCAGCGACTGGCGCGGCAGGTCTTGCACAAAATAGACGACGATGGTGGCGGCGACCAGGAAGAACAGCATCGGCGACCATGGCGGCGCCACGCCGTATTTGCGGGCCAGTCCGACGTTGAAGGCTATTGTTGCGCCCAGGAAAACCGCGAAGGCGGTGACCACCGGCAGCCGGGCATCGCTAAAGGCGGGAATGCTGAATTCGATCGCCGAATAGACCATGCCCAGCACATAGCCAGAAGCAAACCAGCGCGCCGGGGCGCGGCCGACATCATGAAACGCGACCGCCATGAAGGATGCCGCCAGCAGGCCGGCAACCGACAGATTGATCAACAAGATGAAGTTCGCGCCGCTCATCTCTTTCGCACCCCGTGTCTCACCTAAACACCGACGGGCGAAAAAGACGTTAACGTGAGGCGGGATGTACGGCTTCAGCCGGCCTTGGACGGCTCCGGCACGTACAGCGTCTCGGGCCGTTCGTACGACAGGCGCACGCTGTCGCGGCCGTTTTTCTTGGCCTTGTAAAGCGCCTCGTCGGCACGGCGCATCAACGGCTCCAGCGCTTCCTCGCCGCTGCGGGCCGCCACGCCGAAACTGGCGGTGACCTTGGTGCCGGCGGGAAGCCCGTCGACGCCGCCTGCCGAGTAGAGCGTGCGCACAGCCTCGGCGAACAGGCGCGCGGCGGCGAGATCGCTGAGCGGCAGGAGCACGGCGAACTCCTCGCCGCCGATGCGTCCGGCAGCGCCGCGAGCGCCAGTGGCCGACCGGAGCTTGGCGGCGAAATCGGCGATCACCCGATCGCCAGCGGCATGCCCGTGCACGTCGTTGAGCGCCTTGAAATGATCGAGGTCGGCCAGCACCAGCGCCACCGGGAACCTGGCCATCGCGCAGTGTCGCAGGAGCTGGGCCGCGCGCTCCTCGAAGCCGCGCCGGTTGAGCAGGCCCGAAAGCGGATCGGTATAGGTTTCCGTCTTCAGCGCCTTCATCACGTCGAGCGCCGCGGCAGTGAACAGGCAGAGCGCGATGAGCAGCGACAGCAGCGCGTGCGACAGCAGCGCCGTCGTCCAGTAGGACGAGCCGTAGAATCCATCATAGCTGGTGAACGGCCCGTGCGCGATGACGACGACGAGGGTTCGCACGAAGAAGTTGAGGCCCGACAGCAGCGACAGCACGAACAGGATCTTCTCGGTCGGGCCATTGTCGCGCACCGGCCGCAATTCGGCGGCGACCAGAAGGCTGAGACCGCCGAAGGCGAAATTCATCGCCAGGATACGCCAGGTGAGATCCGGCGCGACGAAGAGGAACCAGCAGAACGAGGCCAGCCCACCACCGGCCAGCACGCCGATCGCCACATAGGGCACCTTGCGGCCATAACGGGCGACGATGGCGCCCGACAGGCAGCAGCCGGCGATGGCGAAGCAGATGTTGGACACCAGCTTGGTCAGCACCATGCCGATGGGCAAGGTGAAATACTGGAACAGAAAGCCGGGCGCCGAAACACAATAGCTGAGCGCCAGCACGGCCAGATAGGGCCGGTGACGCTGATAGGCCCATAGCACGAAGAAGGCCGCGCCGAGGGCCAGCGCGATCGTCGGATTGAGCAGCGCTATGAACAGGCCGGTGTCCAAAGGACGGTGACTTCCCCTCTCTTGACGTCAGGGAAGACCTTAGAGCGCAAGCCCAAACAAGCGGTTAAGCCCGAACGCATATGCGGACCGCGCGAATGAAAAAGACCCCGGAACCGCAATGCGGTCCGGGGTCCGGCAATCATCGGCACGTGTGGACCGGAGGTTATTTCCAGTCGCGGATGTCGACGAAGTGGCCGGCGATCGCCGCCGCCGCCGCCATGGCCGGCGACACCAGATGGGTGCGGCCCTTGAAGCCTTGCCTTCCCTCGAAATTGCGGTTCGAGGTCGAGGCGCAGCGTTCATGCGGCTTCAGCCGGTCGTCGTTCATGGCAAGGCACATCGAGCAACCCGGCTCGCGCCAGTCGAAACCGGCGGCGAGGAAGATCTTGTCGAGACCCTCGGCTTCCGCCTGTTCCTTGACCAGGCCGGAGCCCGGCACGATCATGGCGTTGACGCGCGGATTGACGGTCTTGCCCTCGATCACCTTGGCGGCGGCGCGCAGATCCTCGATGCGGCCATTGGTGCAGGAACCGATGAAGACACGGTCGAGCGCGATGTCGGTGATCTTGGTGCCCGGCGTCAGGCCCATATAGTCCAGCGCCCGCTGCTTGGAGGTGCGCTTGTTCTCGTCGGCGATATCGTCCGGGTTCGGCACGATGCCTTGCACGGAGACGACATCCTCGGGCGAGGAGCCCCAGGAAACGATCGGCGGCAGCTTGGCCGCGTCGAGCACGATCACCTTGTCGAAATGCGCGCCTTCGTCCGACTGCAGCGTCTTCCAGTAGGCGAGCGCGGCGTCCCAGGCCGCGCCCTTCGG
Organism: Mesorhizobium sp. WSM4312; assembly: GCF_002294875.1. NCBI lineage: Bacteria > Pseudomonadati > Pseudomonadota > Alphaproteobacteria > Hyphomicrobiales > Phyllobacteriaceae > Mesorhizobium > Mesorhizobium sp. WSM4312. The sequence goes on from NZ_NSFU01000011.1 coordinate 102,301, forward strand.
CGCGCGCGGCTTGTCCTTGACATAGGCGAAGGTGGTCTCGTCGGCGGCGATCAGGCCGGCGCGCGCGCCGCCCTCGATCGACATGTTGCAGATCGTCATGCGGCCTTCCATCGACAGCGAGCGGATCGCCTCACCGGCATATTCGATGACATAGCCGGTGCCGCCGGCGGTGCCGATCTCGCCGATGATGGCAAGGATGATGTCCTTGGCGGTGACGCCTTCCGGCAGCTGGCCGTCGACGCGCACCAGCATGTTCTTGGCCTTGCGCTGGATCAGCGTCTGCGTCGCCAGCACATGCTCGACTTCCGACGTGCCGATGCCGTGCGCCAGCGCGCCGAACGCGCCATGCGTCGAGGTGTGGCTGTCGCCGCACACGATGGTCATGCCGGGCAGCGTAAAGCCCTGCTCGGGGCCGATGATGTGGACAATGCCCTGGCGGATATCGTTCTCGGAATAATATTCGACGCCGAAGTCCTTGGCGTTCTTGGCCAGCGCCTCGACCTGGATGCGGCTTTCCTCATTCTTGATGCCGAACTTGCGCTCGGGCGAGGTCGAGACATTGTGATCGACGACGGCCAGCGTCTTTTCCGGATGGCGGACCTTGCGGCCACTCAGGCGCAGGCCTTCGAAGGCCTGCGGGCTGGTCACTTCATGAACGAGGTGGCGGTCGATATAGAGCAGGCAGGTGCCGTCGTCCTGGCGGTCGACGACGTGGTCGTCGAAAATCTTGTCGTAGAGGGTGCGCGGTGCGCTCATGTGCGTAAATCCGTCGATATGAGAATGGGAAGAGTGTACGCCGCAAGCCCTTGGCCCGGCGAAAGCGGTCTAGCTAAGTCGGCTGGTCAAAGCGCCGCAGACGCGCGCGGAGAAGCGCGACGGCAGGCGTTTTCTGTCCTGCAGCACGAACCCCTTGTAGGCCGGATCGCCAAAAAGCTCTTCCATGGCGTGGCTCATACCAATGTTTTGGCTTTTCGGCAATTGCGGCGTGGCCTGGCGGGCTCCCCGCCCTCACTTACACATCTTCAGGGGCAGGAAGGGCACCAAGCTCGACGAACTCGCGCCTTTCCTCTCCCCCGTCGATCGGGGGAGAGGTGGCTCGGCGAAGCCGAGACGGAGTGGGGGTCGACCAGGCTTGGCCGTTGTTGTTTCAAGCCGGGGCGATGCCTCGCCAGATTGAGGCCCTGTGGCAAGTTGTCAGCGGCGGTGCATTCGAGGACCGCCTTCCCCCACTCCGTCGCTGCTTCGCAGCGCCACCTCTCCCCCCTCCGGAGGGAGAGGAAGGGAGCCAAGATCGGGGAACTCGCAGCTCACATCACCTCGAACACAAAAGTCTTCACCAACGCATCCGGCTCGGCGATCGCGTAGCAGCGAAACCACGGACTTTGCTCGACCGGCCGCCATTTTCTCGCCTGCTCCAATTCGTCGAACACGGCCTGAAACCCGCCGCTCTCGAACACCTGGTCGCGCACGGTGAAGATGGCGTGGCCGCCCTTTTTCGTGATGCGGACAAGTTCGTGCAGGCCGGAGGCCGGCGCATGGCTGATGGTGAACACGCCAGTCGAGAAGAAAGCGCGGAAATGACCATCCGGCCATGGCAGGGGACCGCCGAGCATCGCCTGTTTCAGATCGCCATAGGCATTGCGGCTGCCGGCGATCTTCAGCATGTCGCCCGAGAGGTCGAGCCCGGCAATGTCGTGATAGCCCAGCGCCTTCAGCGACGGACCCGACAGGCCGGTGCCGCAGCCGGCGTCGAGCAGCGGCCCTTCGCCAGCCGGAACATGGCGCGCCACCCAGGCGGTGATCAGGAACGGCAGGAGATAGCCGAGCGAGGCGGTCTCGCTGTCATAGGTCGCGGCCCAGGCGGCATAGGCCTGCGCCAGCGTTTCCGGCGTGTCCGCGCCATAGACGGAATCCAGCGCCGCATTAGCCTTGTCGACGCTCATGAGACCTTCCTCGATGTCGACGGGATCGGAACCCTGTCCTCACCCAAAAACTATTCCTCGTGCTGGCGGCGCAGGCGCCGCTCCAGCGCCCTGAGCGCCAGCGACAGGCCGACGGTCAGGATGAGATAGATATAGGCAACGATCGAATAGGTCTCGAAGAAGCGGAAAGAGCCGGCGGCATAGATCTTGCCCATCTGGGTGATGTCGGCGACGCCGAGCACCGAGACCAGCGAGGAATCCTTGACCAAAGCGACGAAATCATTGCCGAGCGGCGGCAATATGGTGCGGATCGCCTGCGGAAAGACGACCAGCCGGAAGCGTTGCGCACGGCTCAGCCCAAGCGCCTTGGCCGCCTCGATCTGGCCCTTCTCGACCGCCTGGATGCCGGCGCGGAAGACCTCCGAGATGAAGGCGGAGTAGCCGATTGTCAGCGCCATGATGGCCCGCCACAACAGCGACACGTCGCGCACCAGGAGCTCGCCCAGATAGCCCGCGCCTTGCAGCGGCGCGGTCAGCGCGTTCCAGGCCGCGACGAAGGCCGGCGCGCCGGCAAAGGCGATCCAGAACAACAGCACCAGGATCGGCACGCCGCGGATGATCTCGACATAGAAGCGCGCGACCTGGCGAAGCCAGGGCAAACCCGACAAGCCCATCAGCGCAACACCGAGACCGATGATCGACGCCATGGCGAAGGCGACGACGGTGACGAAGACGGTGATGCCGATGCCCTTGGCGACCGTGGCGAAGACCTGGGCATAGAGATCGCTGGCCGCGATGAACAAGGCCGCCGCCAGTGCAAGCACGGCGGCAGCGGCAAGCCACCAGGGGAATTCGGCTTTGGATGACGAAGGCGGTGCCATCAGGCGATGTCGCCGCGATGGAAGTCCCGAAAGGGTAGCGCCAAGGCACCCCCCTCTGGCTTGCCAGCCATCTCCCCCTCAAGGGGGGAGATCGGATATTTGATCGGCTTTCGCCAACCATCGACGTCGACTGGAGGGCGCCGTGAGCCGAACACCCGATCTCCCCCCTTGAGGGGGAGGTGCTCGGCAGGGCAGAGGGGGGCGTTCAAGCGCAAACTCAGCGCGAATTGCCGGGCATGATCATCATGAAATGCACGTCGCAAGGAGGCTCACTGCCCCATCTTGTAGTCGAGAAACCACTTCTTGTTCAGCGCATCGAACGTGCCATCCGCCTTGAGCGCGGCGATCGCGGCGTTGACCGGCTTCACCAGGTCCGATCCCTTCGGGAAGATGAAGCCGAAGTCCTCGGTGCCGAGCGGGCCGCCGATCAGCTTGAGCTTGCCCTCGGAAGCATCGACATAGCCCTTGCCGGCGGTGCCGTCGGTCAGCACGACATCGACGTCGCCCGACTTCAGGGCCTGCACCGTGGCACCAAAAGTCTCGAACAGTTTGATGCGCGGATTCTGCTCATTGCCGTCGAGCACGCTGTAGACGGCGGTGTAGAAGGGCGTGGTGCCGGGCTGCGCGCCGATCAGCCCGTCCTTGAAGGCGCCGAAGGTCTTGGCGTCGGTGAAGCGGCTTTCGTCGCCGCGCACCAGCATGAACTGCTCCGAGCGCATATAGGGGTCGGAGAAATCGACCTTCTCCTTGCGGTCGTCCTTGATGGTGATGCCGGTCATGCCGATATTGTACTGATTGTCGGAAACCGCCTGGATCATCGCGTCCCAGGAGGTGTTCCGGTACTCGACCTTGAAATTGAGCCGCTTGGCGATCTCGTTCATCGCGTCATATTCCCAGCCGATCTGCTTGCCCGTCTTGGGATCGATGAACTGCAGCGGCGGATAGGCGTTTTCGGTCACCACCACCACTTGTCTGCCGCCGAGATCGGGCAGCGCCTGCGCGAAGGCGGCAACGGGCGCCAGCACGAGGGCCAGCAGGCCGGCCAGCAGCAGTTTCGACTTGGTCATGACACACTCCCGGAAAATTGAAGGCGCCCGGACAGGCGCCGGGCTTGAAGGAAAGACGGCGCCGACTTTAGCTTTCCGCAAGCGCCATGCAAGACGGTCCGCTGCTCAAGCTCACGCTAAAGTGGATTGCGATGCCTTCAACCCCGGAATTCAGGGATAATCCGTACCCCGCACGGCAAGTGCCGAGGACACGTCCTTCATGCGGCCGCGCAGTGCCTGGCCCTTGCCGCATGGTGCAAGCGGAGGCACATTCCGGGATCCTTCGACTTTGGAAGAGGAGTGTTGGCCTGGTGGCATCCCGTGCGGAGAAAGTTGAGACCTTTCGAGCGCTTCATCGCGCCGGTTGCTTCATCATCCCCAATCCGTGGGATGCCGCGGGTGCGAGGATGATGGCGGGGCTAGGCTTCAAAGCGCTGGCGACGACCTCCTCCGGCTACGCGTTCTCGCGCGGCAGGAAGGACGGCGCAAACGATATCAGCCGTGACGACAGCTTGACCTACGCGGCACAGATAGCTGCCGCGACCCACCTTCCGGTGACCGCCGACTTCGAGGATTGTTACGCTGCCACTGCCGACGGCGTCGCCGAGACAGTCAGGCTTGCGGCGGAAGCCGGTTTGGCCGGCGTTTCGATCGAGGACCGGATGCCCGATTCCTTGCATCCCATTCGCGATTTCGACGATGCCGTGGCGCGCGTGGCCGTCGCGGCCGAGGCCGCGCGCTGCCACAACATCGTGCTGACGGCTCGCGCCGATGGCCTTGGCAAGGGCACTTACGATCTGGACGAGGCGATCCGCAGGTTGAAGCACTTCGAGGCGCTTGGCGCGGACGTGCTTTATGCGCCCGGCGTGAAGGATCTCGACGGCGTGCGGACGATCTGCCGGTCGGTCGGCTCGCCCGTCAACCATGTTCTGGGCCAAGGCGCTTCCGGCTTGACGTTCGCTGAGATCGCCGATGCCGGGGTTCGCCGCATCAGCCTGGGCGGTTCGCTGGCGCGCGCGGCGGGCGGAGCGTTGCTCTCGATCCTGTCCGAGATCGCGACAGGAAAGTTCTCAAGGCTGGACACCGCGCCCTCATGGCAAACGCTGCGCCATCCCGTGAGAGATGTCGAGCGCTGACATCACCGGTCGGCATGGCATGAATTATCCCAAACCCGGAACCAGCGGTCTCGCGTCCGCCGGCCGGTCATCGGCGGTGGCGTTGCGCAAGCCGGCGACGAGATGGGTGAGCGTCGCGTGCAGCGCTTTCGCCTCGCCTGGCTCCAGCGGCACGCTGCAGGCGAGTGCCAGGGACACATCCTTAGCGTGCGCACCCAGCGCCTGGCCCCTGGCCGTCGGCTCGACCAGCACGCGGCGCTCATCGGCGGCATCGCGACGGCGGGTGACGAGCCCGCCCGCCTCCATCCGCTTGAGCAGCGGCGTCAGCGTCGCGGAATCGAGGCCCAGCGCCTCGCCAAGGGCGCCCACGGTGCTCGGTGCGTGCTCCCATAGCGCCAGCATGACCAGATATTGCGGATAGGTCAGGCCGAGCGGATCCAGCAACGGCCGATAGAGCTTGGTCATCAGCCCGCTCGCCGAATAGAGCGCGAAGCAGAGCTGTTGGTCGAGCCGAGGCGCCATGATCGTCCCGGCGGTCTCCGCCGGGACGTCGCTGGTGGTCTTTGTGGTCTTTCCCGTCATGCCGCCTTTACCGAAAGCGCCACCTCGACATTGCCCCGGATGGCGTTGGAATAGGGGCAGATCTCGTGTGCTTCCGATACAAGCGCTTCCGCGGCCGCCTGATCAAGGCCTTTGGTCTGCGCCGCGAGCGCGACGCCGAGCTTGAAGCCCTCGCCATTGGGAAGCAGGCTGACGGTGGAGGTTACCCCGGCATCGGTGAGCGGCAGCTTCTGTTTGCGCGCGACGAAGCGGATGGCGCTTTCGAAGCAGGCGGCGTAGCCGACGGCGAAAAGCTGCTCGGGATTGGTAGCGCCACCCGGCCCGCCGAGTTCCTTGGCCATCGCCAGATCGACCTTGAGCAGGCCGTCGCTGGTCTCGCCATGGCCGGCGCGGCCGCCGGTGACGTGAGCCTGTGTGGTGTAAAGTGCCATTTCAAATCTCCAATTATTCTGTGCACGATTATTTAGTGCACAAGATAATTGGCAGTCAAGCCTCTCGTGACGAAGCACCGATGTCGCGGCCAATCGCCAAGGTGTCCGCAACCATGAAGAACCATGGTCGACTGCCTTGGCCGTTCGCCAACGAAAAAAGGCGGCCGAAGCCGCCTTTTTGAATGGGATTTCCGAAAGCCTTATTCGGCCGAGGTCGCCTCGGCGGCCTTGGCTGCCTCAGCCTCGGCGGCGGCCTTCTTCTCTGCGGCTTCCTTGGCGGCCGTCTCGGCGGCCAGCGCCTGGGCGGCGGCGACCTTCTCGGCCTCGATGCGGGCCTTCTCGGCGTTCAGCGCGTCGCGCTCCTCATCGTTGAGCTTGCGGGCGCGCACGCCGGTGTTTTCCGAAATACGGGCCGACTTGCCGCGACGGTCGCGCAGGTAATAGAGCTTGGCGCGACGCACCTTGCCGCGGCGCACGATCTCGACGCCCTCGACCATCGGCGAGAAGACCGGGAACACGCGCTCGACGCCTTCGCCGTAGGAGATCTTGCGGACGGTGAAATTTTCCTGGAAGCCGGAACCGGCGCGGGCGATGACGACGCCCTCATAGGCCTGGACGCGGGTGCGGGTGCCTTCGGTCACGCGGACCTGGACGCGCACGGTGTCGCCGGGCTGGAATTCGGGGAGCTTGCGCTTGGCTTCGATCTTGGCGGCCTGCTCGGCCTCGAGCTGACGGATGAGATCCATCTCAATAATCCACTTCTTGTTCTTCCGACAGTCAGAGCGTCCGACACTCGCCTTGCAGTTCCATTGACCGCTCGGCTATGTCCTTTGCCTCCGAGACATTCGTCTGCAAGACATCGGACAGGGGCGACTACACCGTCATTGTTGACGGGTCCGGCAGATTTTTCTTCCGGTTCGGCGCGCACATACAGCTATTTCAGCGCTTTGTCACGCCCGCGCACGAGTCTTTTTTGCCGGCATGGCACCATCGTAATCGCTTCGTGCCGGGTTGCGCCGGCCCTCGGGCCTTTCTAAGCCTGACATAACAGAGTTTTCCGCGGTGGCATTCCATGTCTGTCTTCGACGCCATCCTGCTGTTCCTGGCGGGCTTCCTGTCCGGCGCCGCCAATGCGGTTGCCGGCGGCGGCACCTTCGTCACCTTCGGCGCCATGACACTGGTCGGCGTGCCGCCGATCGTCGCCAACGCCACCTCCTCGGTCACGCAATTCCCAGGCTATATCACCTCGACGCTCGCCTACTGGACCGATATCAGGCATTTCTGGCGCGGTGCCCTGCTGCTGTGCCTGATCTCGGCGGCCGGTGCGCTGGCCGGCGCCTTTATCCTTCTGGCACTGTCCAACCCGTCCTTCCGGGCCCTGGTGCCGTGGCTGCTTTTGGGCGCGACCGCCCTGTTTGCCGCCGGGCCGTGGCTGAAGCCGGCGCCAAAGCCCGGTCATGGGGCGGCGGTCGGCTCGCTCGCCGGTTTGCTGGCACAGTTCGTCACCGCCATCTATGGCGGCTTCTTCGGCGCCGGCATGGGCGTGATGATGCTGGCGACGCTTGGCCTGACGCAGGCCGGCGACTACCACAGGCTGAACGCGCTGAAGAACATGCTGGCCGTGGTCGTCGCCGCGGTGGCGATCATCGTCTTCGTCTCGGGTGGCGTCGTCGCCTGGCCGCAGGCGATCGTCATGATTCCGGGCGGCGCGCTCGGCGGCTATGCCGGCGTGTGGATCGCCAAGCGCGTGCCGCAGAGCGTCGTACGCAGCTTCGTGGTCGCCGTCGGCCTGTTTCTAGCGTTTTATTATTTCGGCAAGGGGTGAGCGCCGAGAAGGTCCGGCCGTCGCTCTCTCGTCAGCTTCTCCGACTCCGCCCGCCGCCAGGCGGCGATCTTCTTGTGATTGCCGGAGATCAGCACTTGCGGAATCTCCCCCCCCTCGAACTCCTGCGGCCGCGTGTAGTGCGGATGCTCGAGCAGGCCGTTTTCAAAACTTTCTTCCTCGCCCGACACCGCATTGCCCATCACGCCGGGTAGCAGCCGCACCACCGCGTCGAGCAGCACGAGCGCCGCCGGCTCGCCGCCGGAGAGGATGAAATCGCCGATCGAAACTTCCTCCAATCCCCGAGCCTCGATCAGCCGCTGGTCGACGCCCTCGAAGCGGCCGCACAGGATGAGGGCCCCCGGCCCGGCGGCAAGCTCGCGTACTCGTGCCTGGGTCAGCGGTTTTCCACGCGGACTCATCAAAAGGCGCGGACGCGCATCGCCCGGCGGTGAGGCATGGTCGATGGCTTTGGCCAGGACATCGGCGCGCATCACCATGCCGGCGCCGCCGCCGGCCGGCGTGTCGTCGACGGTGCGGTGCTTGTCGGTGGCGAAATCGCGGATCTGGATCGCCTCCAGCGACCAGGTCCCAGCTTCGAGCGCGCGGCCCGCCAGCGACAGGCCGAGCGCGCCCGGAAACATCTCGGGATAGAGCGTCAGCACCGAGGCCTGGAATGTCACCGGTTGCCCCCGGCGTCGCGCGGTCCGCGCGGCCTGCCCTTCGGGTCGAAGTCTTCCTCGCGCGGCGCCTCGCCATCCTCGTCCTCGACCAGCCCGGCCGCCACAGGGTCGACGCGGACAAAGCCCTCGGCGATCGACACATCAGGCACGGCGGCCTGGGTGAACGGGATCAGCACGCCCTTGCGGCCGGCAAGCGTCACGTCGAGAATGTCGCCGCCGCCGAAATTATGCACCGCGACCACCTTGCCGAGCGCGGTGCCGGTGTCGTCGCGAACCTCCAGTCCGACCAGGTCGGCATGGTAGAATTCATCCTCCTCGCCGTCGTCCGGCAGCATCGAGCGGTCGACGAACAATTCCGTGCCGGCGAGCGCTTCGGCGGCATTGCGGTCGCTGATGCCCTTGAAACGCACCACGACGACGGTGTTGGCCGGCCTTATGTCCGTGATCTGGAAGGCGCGGCCGTCCCTGGCATAGAGCGGCCCATAATCGGCCAGCGCCATCGGGTCGCCGGTGAAGGTTTTCACCCTGAGTTCGCCCTTGATGCCATGGGCGGCGCCGATCACGGCCATCTGGACAGGGTTTTGCGGCTTGCTCATGGCGAATATCCTTTGGCCTGCTCTAACGCCACGCGGCTGTCATTTCAATGACGCGCTCTTCACCGCTTCCTAACCCGGATACAAGAAAATGCCGCCATGCAGGAATTCCTCATCCCGGCGAAACCCGATCTCCAGGCGGCGCGTGAAAGCTGGCTGAAGATGCTCGCGCGTGAACGTCGCCTGTCACCCGAGACAGTGGAAGCCTATGAGCGCGACACGCGCCAGTTCCTGCATTTCCTCACCGGCCATTGCGGCGGCTCGCCCGGCATTTCCGACATCGCCAATCTGCGTCCGGCCGACCTGCGCGGCTTTCTTGCCGCCCGCCGCAACGCCGGCGCCGGCGCCCGCACGCTGGGACGAGGTCTCGCCGGCATCCGCTCGCTGCTGCGTTTCCTCGAACGCCGTGGCCTGGTCAACGCCGCCGGCGCCGCCGCGCTACGCGCGCCGCGCCAACCCAAATCGCTGCCAAAACCGCTGACGGCGGGCGACGCCAAACAGGTCGTGTCGGTGGAAGGCCAGCTGGCCGAGGAACCCTGGATCGCCGCCCGCAACGCCGCCGTGCTGACGCTGCTCTACGGCTCGGGACTGCGCATTTCCGAAGCGCTCGGCCTCGCCGGCGCCGATCTGGCATCCGAGGCCGACACCGTGCTGCGCGTCACCGGCAAGGGCGGCAAGACGCGGCTGGTGCCGGTGCTGCCGGTGGCGCTCAGGGCAATCGCCGAATACCGCCGGCTCTGCCCCTACCATCTCGACCCGAAAGAGCTTTTGTTTCGCGGCGCGCGCGGCGGCCCGCTCAACCCGGCCATCATCCAGCGCGACATGGCGAAGCTGCGTTCGGCGCTGAACCTGCCCGACACCGCGACGCCGCACGCGCTGCGCCACTCCTTCGCCACCCATCTGCTCGGCCGTGGCGGCGATCTGCGCACCATCCAGGAGCTGCTCGGCCACGCCAGCCTGTCGACGACGCAGATCTACACCGGCGTCGATACCGCAAGGCTGCTGGAAATCTACGAATCGGCCCATCCGAGGGCATAAACCCTTCAATTTCGCGGTACCAGTTAACCGTTTTGCCGCTTTTCAGTCCTAGGAATGGGATTATGAAACGCGTCATTGCCATCGCCGACCGTGCAGCTTCCATCTCGCTGAAGCTGCTTGTCGCGCTTAACGTGCTGTTTTTCCTGTCCTTCCTTGCCGTCCTGCTGTTCGCGGCCGGCAGGGCGCATGCGGAAGTCCCGACCTGCAGCGGCGCCGACATGCTGTCGGCCCTGCAAAAGAGCAGCCCTGCCACCTACGGCAAGATCGAGGCGGAAGCCGCCGCCACGCTGAATGGCAAGGGCCTGCTGTGGAAGCTGGAGAAACCGGGCGAACAGCCCTCCTACCTGTTCGGCACCATGCATATGACCGATCCGCGCGTCACAACGTTGCCACCGGAAGCACAGAAGGCCTTTGACGCCGCCGGCACCCTCATCATCGAAACCACCGACGTGCTCGACAAGCAGAAGATGATGACGGCCATGCTGAAGGAGCCGGACCTGATGATGTTCACCGACTCCACGACGCTGTCATCCTTGCTGAAGCCGGACGAAGCGGCGGCGATGAACGCAGCACTCGAAGCGCGTGGCATCCCGCCGGCAACCGTCGCCAAGATGAAGCCGTGGCTGCTGTCGGCGATGATGGCGCTGCCGGCCTGCGAACTCGCCCGCCAGTCCGGCGGGGCACCGGTGCTCGACGTCAAGCTGGCCGAGAGCGCCAAGGCGGCCGGCAAGCCGGTGGAAGGTCTGGAAACGGCCGAAAGCCAGTTGCGCGCCATGGCCTCGCTGCCGCTCGCCTTTCATATGAAGGGCCTGGTCGACACGCTGAAGCTCGGCGACAAGGTCAACGACATCAACGAGACCATGATCGTGCTCTACCAGCGCGGCGACACCGGCATGTTCTGGCCATTGTTCCGCGCCGCCATGCCGGACGAGCAGAACGATCCCTCGGGCTATGCCGCCTTCGAGGAAACCATGATCACCAGCCGCAACAAGGTGATGGTCGATCATGCCGGGCCGATCCTGGCCAGGGGCAACGCCTTCATGGCGGTCGGCGCGCTACACCTGCCCGGTCCCGAGGGACTGGTCGAGGATTTCCGCAAAGCCGGCTATACTGTCACCGCCGTCAATTGAGTCGGATGGCAGCGGGGGGACCAAAACGCCGCGTTTCCGGCGGTTTCCTTCGCCAGAGTGAAACCCATTCAACGGTTGCGCGTTGATGGCTATTGATTGATCATTTTCATCCACGGAGGACACTTTTATGGCGAATCCATCGAACGACACTCCCAGGCCAAGCGGCGGCGGCGGCGGCAGCCCCTGGCTGATTGCGCTGGTCGTCGTTATCCTGGCGATTGTCGCATATTACGTTTTCGGCAGAAGCGGCGAGCATCCGGCACCCGCCGAACCGCCGGCGGCCAGCACACCGGCTCCCGCGCCAGCTCCGGCAGAACCGATGAAGCCCGCTGAACCGGCCAAGCCGGCAGAACCAGCTCCTGCTCCTGCTCCTGCTCCGGCACCCGCGCCCGCGCCCGCGCCGGCCCCTGCGCCCGCTCCGGCGCCCGCACCAGCGCCTGCTCCAGCACCGGCCAACTGATCGGCCCGGCACCAGATACCAACGGCCCGCTGAAATGCGGGCCGTTTTGTTTTGGGTGATGACCGTTGGGGGCCTTGGCAGCGGAGCAGAATTCCGCACCGCAGGAGCGCTCTGAAGCCACCGCATGGATCCCTTGGGCTGCGGACCAGCTCCAGGGGTCTGCGCCGCGTCGCTTCGCTCCTTGCTCCGCCATAGGACGACGAAGCGCTGGGCGCCCTCAGATATGGATCGGCTTGAAGAAGGTGGCCAGCGCCGCTTCCTTCACCGCTTCCGACATCGTCGGATGCGCATGGCAGGTGCGGGCGAGATCCTCCGACGAACCGCCGAACTCCATCAGCACCGCCGCTTCGTGGATCATCTCGCCGGCGCCGAAGCCGACAATGTGCACGCCGAGCACGCGGTCGCTGGCCTTGTCGGCGAGGATCTTCACAAAGCCGTCCGTGCGCAGCATGGCGCGGGCGCGGCCATTGGCGCTGAACGGGAATTTTCCGACCTTGTAGTCGATGCCGGCCTTCTTCAGCTCCTCCTCGGTCTTGCCGACCGAGGCGATTTCCGGACTGGTGTAGACGACGCTCGGAATGACCTCGTAGTTCACATGGCCCACCTGGCCGGCGATGGTTTCGGCCACCGCCACGCCCTCATCCTCGGCCTTGTGCGCCAGCATCGGCCCGGCGATGACATCGCCGATGGCATAGATGCCCGGCACATTGGTCTTGAGATGCCCGTCGGTCTTGACCCGGCCGCGCTCGTCGACCTCGACGCCCGCTTCCTTCAGCCCGAGACTGTCGCAATAGGCGCGGCGCCCGGTGGCGATCAGCACGACATCGGCAGCGATGGTTTCGGCGGCGCCACCCTTCACCGGCTCGAAGCTGACGGTCGCACCCTTCTTGGCCTTGGCGACGCCGGTGACCTTGGCGCCGAGCTTGAATTCGAAACCTTGCTTGGACAACAGCCGCTGGAACTGCTTGGAGACCTCGCCGTCCATGCCGCCGAGGATCGTGTCGAGGAACTCGACGACGGTGACCTTGGCGCCGAGCCGCGCCCAAACCGAGCCGAGCTCGAGCCCGATGACGCCGCCGCCGACCACCACCAGATGGCCGGGAACCTTGTCCAGCGCCAGCGCGCCGGTCGACGACACGATGATTTTCTCGTCGAAATCGACCTTGACGCCGGGAATGCCGGCAACGTCGGAACCGGTGGCGATGACGATGTTCTTGGTCTCGATCTCCTCGACCTTGCCCTCCTCGCCGGTCACCGACACCTTGCCGGCCGCGACCACCTTGCCGGTGCCGCGGAAGCTGTCGATCTTGTTCTTCTTGAACAGGAAGGCGACGCCGTTGACGTTGGACGACACCGTCGCATCCTTGTGCGCCATCATCTTCTTCAGATTGAGCTTCGGCGCTGGTATCTCGACGCCCAGCGTGTCGAAGGAATGGCCGGCCTCGGCGAACATTTCGGAGGCATGAAGCAACGCCTTGGACGGGATGCAGCCGATGTTGAGGCAGGTGCCGCCGAAGGTCGCGTTCTTCTCGACCACCGCGACCTTCAGGCCGAGCTGTGCCGCCTTGATGGCGCAGACATAGCCGCCGGGTCCCGATCCGATAATAACGACGTCATAAGCCATGATATTGTCCTTCTGTTTTGAGCATGATGCCGAAAAGTGTGACGCGGTTTTCGGATAACATCATGCTCGAACTGCATGAGCGCTCAGCGGCCGCCGCTGACATTCAGGATCGCGCCCGTCGTATAGGACGCGGCGTCGGATAGAAGATAGAGAACCGCACCCGCGACTTCATCCGCGGTGCCGGCTCTTTTCATCGGCAGCGTGTCCTGGATCAGCGCCACCCTATCCGGCTGTCCGCCGGAAGCATGGATGTCGGTGTCGATGATGCCCGGCCGCACCGCATTGACGCGGATGCCTTCCAGCGCCACCTCGCGGGCGAGCCCGACGGTGAACGTGTCGATGGCGCCCTTGGAGGCGGCATAGTCGACATAATTGTCCGGCGCGCCCAGCACCGCCGCAGCCGATGAGATGTTGACGATGGCGCCGCCCTTGCCGCCATGGCGCGTCGACATGCGCTTGACCGCCTCGCGGCCGCACAGAATGGAACCGACGACATTGATGCGCATTATGCGCTCGAGCCGTGCCGCGCTCATCTCCTCGACACGCGCCTTGGCGTCGACAATGCCGGCATTATTGACGAAGGCGTCGAGCCGGCCATAGCTGCGGTCGACGGCCTCGAAGATGGAGATGATATCGGGCTCGCTGCCGACATCGCCCTTGACCGCGAACGCATCACCGCCGGCAGCCTTGATTTCACCGACCAGCGCATCAGCGGCAGCGTTGTTCGAGGCATAGTTGACCGCGACGCGATAGCCGGCCTTGGCCCCAAGCCGACAGACGGCGGCGCCGATGCCCCGGCTGCCGCCGGTGACCAGCAGCACTTTTTGCGCCTCGCTCATTCCTGGCATCCCTTCAGCGTGAACACATCCGACGGCACTTTCGAAAAGCCGCCGCCGCCATAGGCCGGTGACTGACGCAGCGCCGGACCGAGATCCGGCAGGATCAGCGTCTTCGGCGCCTCGACGCCTTGCGCCGGCAAAAGCCCGATGCTGCCCTTGTCGTCGGACGTGTAGATGACGCCGTGCCAGGGGGTGCAGGCGGCGAGCTCGGCGCCGGTGGTGTCGCCCTCGGGGCATTTGTACATCAAGGAACCGTTCGGCCGTGCCACGCCTTCGTTCCACATGACGATGCCGTTCAGCACGACATTGTTGTCGAGGATCATGCGGAAACTGTTGGTGACGGTGGCGGAGGTGCCGGTGGGGGTAAAATCGATCTCGCTGCCGCTTTGCGCATCGCCATAGACGGCGAGTTCGATCGGGCAGGCGGCGCGTGCAGCGGAGCACGTAACACCGAAAGCCAGCAGCACGGAGAGACAAGGTATGAAGGGCGACAGCACGCTTTGCATCAGCGCGCCCTACTCGCTCTCGCGGCCATCGGCGTTTTCCAGCACGTCGAAGTCGGTCATGAGCAGCAGTGGGGCTCCGGTCGCATCGAGCCCCCAGAATGATGGATAGACTCCGTCGCCACAACCGCTCGAGAACATCGCAATGTTAAGCGGGTTGCCGGCGACAGGGTGATGCATCAACCTGTCCTGGTTGGACTCGAATTCCATAGCCAGCACATCGTCATAGTAATTCTGCTTGGCTTCGAGCTTATCCAGCTGCTCCGACATCAGCATCATCGCCGTCCTGTCCATGAACGAGCCAAGGCCAGTGTCGACGGGATAGCCAAATATTTCGTCGTCCTTCAAGGTCGATGTATCCTGGTCGGGCAAGGTCGCCAGTTCCCAGCGCACTGGCGTGCCCGATCGGAAACGCAGCACTGCGGCGGCCACACGGCCCTGTGCTTCCAGCAGTGAAACCGGGTAGCGCCCCGGTTTGACCTTGCGGCTCAACGCCGGCCAGGTCTTTCCGGTGGTCAGAGGATCACACGCAATAATCTCGCCCGTCGGCAAATCCAACTCACCGATCGGGGCAACGGTTATCTCGCGCTCCGCCATTTGCGCTTCGCTCAGATCGAAGACGCCTAGATTGGCGCTCGCGTGCGCCGGATCCCATTCAGCCGGCACCGCCAGCGTGGACGTGGACATGGAGGTCCACGGTTCGCGTCGCAACATCCGCAGCGCACGGCCTAGCTTGAACCCTAACTGCTCCACCCAGCCGCCCATTGCGGATCAACTCCGACTAGAGATCGAGCACCAGCCGTTCCGGATCCTCCAGGCTTTCCTTGACGCGCACCAGGAAGGTCACGGCTTCCTTGCCGTCGACGATGCGGTGATCGTAACTGAGCGCCAGATACATCATCGGCCGGATCACGATCTGGCCACCCACCACGACAGGTCGGTCCTGGATCTTGTGCATGCCCAGGATGCCCGACTGCGGCGCATTGAGGATCGGCGTCGACATCAGCGAGCCGTAGACGCCGCCATTGGAAATCGTGAAGGTGCCGCCCTGCATGTCGGCGACCGACAGCTTGCCGTCGCGCGCGGCGATGCCCAGCCGGCCGATCTCCTTCTCGATCTCGGCGATCGACATCTGGTCGGCGTCGCGCACGACCGGCACGACGAGGCCCTTCTCGGTGCCGACGGCGACGCCGACATGGGCAAAGTTCTTGTAGATGATGTCGGTGCCGTCGATCTCGGCATTGACCGCCGGAATTTCCTTCAGCGCGTGGGTGACGGCCTTGGTGAAGAAGCCCATGAAGCCGAGCTTCACGCCGTGCTTCTTCTCGAACACGTCCTTGTACTTGGTCCGCAGCGCCATCACCGCCGACATGTCGACCTCGTTGAAGGTGGTGAGCATGGCGGCGGTTGACTGCGCTTCCTTCAGCCGGCGCGCGATGGTCTGGCGCAATTTGGTCATGCGCACGCGCTCTTCGCGCGAGGCATCGTCGCCGGAAGATGGCGCGCGCGCGACGATCGGTGCCGGCGCCGCCTTCGGCGTCTCGGCCGGCTGCGACGGCGCACCCTTGGCGATGGCGTCGAGCACGTCACCCTTCAGCACCTGGCCGCGCTTGCCCGAACCGGAAACCTGGTCGACCGACAGATTGTGCTCGGCGATCAGCTTTGCCGCCGCCGGCGCCGGCGGCATGCTGCGCGGCTCGATGGAACCGGCATCGCCGGCGACCTTGGCGGTTTCGGCGGCGGCCTGCTTGCTGGTCGAAGCCGCATCCGGCGACGAGGCCTGAGCCACGGCCTGCGGCTTGGTCGCCGGCGCGGTGGCGCCACCTGCCGAGATCGAGCCCAGCAACGCGCCGACACCGACGGTCTCGCCTTCCTTTGCGACGATTTCGCCCAGCGTGCCGGCGGCGGCGGCCGGAACTTCCACCGTCACCTTGTCGGTTTCGAGCTCGACCAGCGGCTCGTCGACGGCAATGGCATCGCCGACCTTCTTGAACCATTTGCCGATGGTCGCCTCGGTGACGGATTCGCCGAGAGTGGGAACGCGGATTTCGGTAGCCATTGTGCCTGTCCGTTTCTGTCGGTTCTGTTCTTTATTCGCCGAGCGCGTCTTCGAGCAAGGCGGCGAGCTGGGCAAGGTGCTTGGACATCAATCCGGTCGCCGGCGACGCGGCCGCCGGCCGGCCGGTGTAGCGCACCCGCTGATGCTTGGCGTCGATATGCGCCAGCACCCATTCCAGATACGGGTCGATGAACGACCAGGCGCCCATGTTCTTGGGCTCCTCCTGGCACCACACCATCTCGGCGTTGCGGAAGCGTGACAGTTCGGTGATCAGCGCCTTGGCCGGGAAAGGATAGAGCTGTTCGACGCGCAGCAGATAGATGTCGTTGATGCCGCGCTTCTCGCGCTCCTCGTAGAGGTCGTAATAGACCTTGCCCGAACACAGCACGACACGGCGGATCTTGGAGTCCTTGGTGAGCTTGATCGGCTGGTTGGGCAACAGCTGCGCGTCGTCCCACAACAGCCGGTGGAACGAGCTTTCGCCCGAGATTTCCGGCAGCGTCGACACCGCCCGCTTGTGGCGCAGCAGCGACTTCGGTGTCATCAGGATCAACGGCTTGCGGAAGTCGCGCTTCAGCTGCCGGCGCAGGATGTGGAAGTAGTTGGCCGGCGTGGTGCAGTTGGCCACTTGCATATTGTCTTCGGCGCAAAGCTGCAGGAAGCGCTCCAGCCTGGCCGAGGAGTGTTCGGGACCCTGGCCTTCATAGCCATGCGGCAAGAGACAGACGAGGCCCGACATTCTGAGCCACTTGCGCTCGCCCGACGAGATGAACTGGTCGAACACCACCTGGGCGCCGTTGGCGAAGTCGCCGAACTGCGCTTCCCACAAGGTCAGCGCCTTTGGCTCGGCCAGGCTATAGCCATATTCGAAGCCCAGCACCGCCTCTTCCGACAGCATCGAGTTGATGACTTCGTAGCCGGCCTGCGCCGCCGACAGGTTGTTGAGCGGGATGTAGCGGGTCTCGTCGCGCTGGTCGTAGAGCACCGAATGGCGCTGCGAGAAGGTGCCGCGCTCGGAATCCTGCCCCGACAGGCGGATCGGATTGCCGTCGAGCAGGATGGCGCCGAAAGCCAGCGCCTCGGCCGTCGACCAGTCGATGCCTTCACCGGACTCGATCGCCTCACGGCGGTTTTCGAGGAAGCGGATGATGGTCTTGTGCGCCTCGAAACCCTTTGGCACCTCGGTCAGCTTCTTGCCGATTTCCTTCAGCGTCTTGACCGGCACGGCGGTCTTGCCGCGCCGCTGTTCGTCCTGGTTGTCGGCCGTGCGCAGGCCCGACCAGGCGCCGTCCAGCCAGTCGGCCTTGTTGGGCTTGTAGCTCTGGCCGACTTCCCACTCGGATTCCAGATGCGCGCGCCAGTCGGCCTTCAGCTGGTCGAGCTCGGCCTGGGTGATGTGACCCTCGGCGATCAGCCGGTCGCCATAGATCTGCACCGTCGTCTTATGGGTGCGGATGTTGCGGTACATGATCGGCTGGGTGAAGGCCGGTTCGTCTCCCTCATTGTGGCCGAAGCGGCGGTAGCAGAACATGTCGACCACGACCGGCTTGTGGAACTTCATGCGGAATTCGATCGCCACCTTGGTGGCGTGGACCACGGCTTCCGGATCGTCGCCATTGACGTGGAAGATCGGCGCCTCGATCATCTTGGCGACGTCGGACGGATAGGGCGACGAGCGCGAGAAGCGCGGATTGGTGGTGAAGCCGATCTGGTTGTTGATGATGAAGTGCAGCGTGCCGGCGACGCGGTGGCCGCGCAGGCCGGACAGGCCGAGGATTTCGGCGATCACGCCCTGGCCGGCGAAGGCGGCGTCGCCATGCAGCAGCAGCGGCAGCACCTTGGCGCGCTCCTCCAGCGGCACGATCTCCTCGCGGCTGCGGCCGAACAGATAGTCCTGCTTGGCGCGCGCCTTGCCCATCACCACCGGGTCGACGATTTCCAGATGCGACGGGTTGGCCGTCAGCGACAGATGCACCTTGTTGCCGTCGAACTCGCGGTCCGACGAGGCGCCGAGATGGTACTTGACGTCGCCCGAGCCCTCGACCTCGTCGGGGGCGGCCGAACCGCCCTTGAACTCGTGGAAGATGGCGCGGTGGGGCTTGGCCATCACCTGGCTGAGCACGTTCAACCGGCCGCGATGCGCCATGCCGAGCACGATCTCCTTCATGCCGAGCTGGCCGCCGCGCTTGACGATCTGCTCCAGCGCCGGGATCAGCGCCTCGCCGCCGTCGAGGCCGAAGCGCTTGGTGCCCTTGTACTTGACGTCGATGAACTGCTCGAAGCCTTCGGCCTCGACCAGCTTCTGCAGGATCGCCTTCTTGCCGGTGGTGGTGAAGGAGATTTCCTTGTCGGCGCCCTCGATGCGCCCCTGGATCCAGGCCTTCTCCTCGGGGTCCGAGATGTGCATGAACTCGACGCCGAGCGTCGAGCAATAGGTACGGGTCAGGATCTCCAGCATCTGCCGGATGGTGCCGAATTCGAGCCCCAGCACATTATCGAGGAAGATCGGCCGGTCGTAGTCGGCTTCGGTGAAGCCGTAATTTTCCGGCGACAGTTCGTTGTAGTCCTCGAGCGGCTTGGCGATGCCGAGCGGGTCGAGATTGGCGTGCAGATGGCCGCGCATGCGGTAGGCGCGGATCATCATGATGGCGCGCACCGAATCACGCGTCGCCTGGTGCACGTCGGCGTCTGAAAGCACGATGCCGTTGGTGACCGCCTTGTCCTTGACCTTCTTTTCCAGGTGCTTCTCGACGATGCCCCAATTGCCGTCGAGCGCCGACACCAATTCGCCATTGGCCTGCAGCGGCCAGGACGGCTTGGCCCAGGAAGCGCCCTTGGCGTTCCTGCGCACATCGCCGGCATCGTCCTTCAGCCCGGCGAAAAACTCCTGCCATTCGGGATTGACCGAGGCGGGATCGTCCTCATAGGCGGCATAGAGCGCGTCGATGTAATCGGCGTTGCCGCCATAGAGGAACGAGGTGAGCGAGAACTGGTCGTTGGCCTGATCTTGTCTTGCCATGTCGTTTCAGCGGAGCCTGGCTCCGTCTCCTTACGTTTGCGGCAGCGCCGCGATAGTGGGCGATTCACTCGCCCTTCTTGTCCCCTCAAAGCCAACGAACCGCCGTCGGCTCTCATTCCACAACCGGCGCCGACGCTCAGCCTTTGATGGCTTCAACCAGCGTCGTGCCAAGCCGCGCCGGTGACGGCGAGACTTTGATGCCGGCCGATTCCATGGCCGCGATCTTGTCCTCGGCGCCGCCCTTGCCACCGGAGATGACCGCGCCGGCATGGCCCATGGTGCGGCCGGCCGGCGCCGTGCGTCCGGCGATGAAGCCGGCCATCGGCTTCTTGCGGCCACGCTTGGCTTCGTCCTTGAGGAACTGCGCGGCGTCTTCCTCGGCCGAACCGCCGATCTCGCCGATCATGATGATCGACTTGGTCTCGTCGTCGGCCAGGAACATCTCGAGCACGTCGATGAACTCCGTGCCCTTGACCGGGTCGCCACCGATGCCGACGGCCGTGGTCTGGCCGAGGCCGACATTGGTGGTTTGGAACACGGCCTCATAGGTAAGTGTTCCCGAGCGCGAAACAACGCCGACCGAGCCCTTGCGGAAGATGTTTCCGGGCATGATGCCGATCTTGCATTCGTCAGGCGTGAGAACGCCCGGGCAGTTCGGTCCGATCAGCCGCGAGGTCGAGCGATCGAGCCGCGCCTTGACCTTGACCATGTCCATCACCGGAATGCCTTCGGTGATGCAGATGATCAGCGGGATCTCCGCCTCGATCGCTTCCAGGATCGCTTCGCCGGCACCCGCCGGCGGCACGTAGATGACCGAAGCGTTGGCGCCGGTCCTTGCCTTGCCCTCGGCGACTGTGGCGAAGATCGGCAGGCTCTCACCCTTCGACCCGGTCCAGGTCTCGCCGCCCTTCTTGGGATGGATGCCACCCACCATCTTGGTGCCGTGATAGGCCAGCGCCTGTTCGGTGTGGAACGTACCGGTCTTGCCGGTCAGGCCCTGCACCAGCACCTTGGTGTTCTTGTCGACGAGAATGGACATCGGAGCCCTTTTCTAAAAACTGTTGATCGAGGAAGGCGAGACGCGCCGGTAGACGCCGCTCACCATGTCTTGCCAGCCATCGCTGCCGGCGGGTTTGAAATGCAGTCGCATGCGGTAGGTATCGGCATCGTCGAAAATATACGTCACGCGCGCCGCGCCGCGCGGCGACGACCGCTCCAGATCGAGCTCGCTGCCGTTCCACGTTCCCATGGCCGGCGAGGCCGGCACAAAGCCCATCGAATCGAACTGGTGCATGGTGACGAGGCGGTTCGGCTGGTCGAAGCCGAACACATTGTGCGCACCGAAGGAAATCGTGCCGTCGCGGCGCTGGCGATAGCGCTGCACCACGAACAGGCCGCCGAACTGCGCCTCCGCCAGCACTTCGGACGTCGCCGTGCCGGCATCGGCCCATTGCGTTGCCGCGACCTCTTCCTCGCCGCGCCACGCGCCGACCAGCACCTGCAGGCGCTGGTGATCGGCGGAAAGCGAGGAGAAGGAGGCCGCGTTCATCGGTCAGAGCCGCTTCAGGTCGGTGACGGTAAGGTCGCTCTTGGCGTTGCCGGTGTTGAGCGTCGTCGCCGGCTCGAACATCAGCACCACCGGCTCGGCGGTCAGCGAACGCGGCCGGTGCTCGACACCGCGCGGCACGACGATGAAATCACCCTCGCCGAGCTCGACCGGACCGTCGCGGAAATCGATCGCGATCCTGCCCCGCAGCACGAGGAAGGCTTCGTCCTCATTGTCATGCGCATGCCAGTCGAAGGTTGCGCCGAATTTGGCGACTTTGGCTTGGCTGTCGTTGATGTCGCCGGCGATATGCGGATCGAAGACCTTGCTGATCTTCTGATCCGCCGCCTCGACCAGGTTTATCTTGCGTGGAGGCACAGGCTCAGCCCTTCACCGCCGCCACGATCTTCTTGGCCGCGTCGTCGAGATCGTCCGCCGACACGACGTTGAGGCCGCTGTCGTTGATGATCTTCTTGCCGAGTTCGGCATTGGTGCCTTCCAGGCGCACCACCAGCGGCACTTTCAGGCCGACTTCCTTGACCGCGGCGATCACGCCCTCGGCGATGATGTCGCACTTCATGATGCCGCCGAAGATGTTGATCAATATGCCTTTGACCGCCGGATCCTTGGTGATGATCTTGAACGCCGCCGTCACCTTCTCCTTGGACGCGCCGCCGCCGACATCGAGGAAGTTGGCGGGCTCGGCGCCATAGAGCTTGATGATGTCCATCGTCGCCATGGCAAGGCCGGCGCCATTGACCATGCAGCCGATATTGCCGTCGAGCGCGACATAGGCGAGGTCGTATTTCGACGCCTCGATCTCCTTCTCGTCCTCTTCGGTGGTGTCGCGCAGTTCGAGCACGTCGGGGTGGCGGAACAGCGCGTTGTTGTCGAACGACACTTTGGCGTCGAGCACGCGCAGCCGGCCGTTCTTCATGACGATCAGCGGATTGACCTCGAGCAGGCTCATGTCCTTCTCGACGAAGGCCTTATAGAGGATCGGGAAAAGGGTGCCGCCATCCTTGGCCGCGTCGCCGTCGAGCTTCAGCGCGGCGTTGAGCGCCTTCACGTCATCCGCCGTGACGCCCTTTTCCGGATCGATGGCGACAGTGATGATCTTTTCCGGCGTGTCGTGCGCGACCGCCTCGATGTCCATGCCGCCTTCGGTCGACACGACGAAAGCGATGCGGCCGACCGAGCGGTCGACCAGGATCGACAGATAAAGCTCGCGCTCGATGTCGGCGCCGTCCTCGATATAGAGGCGGTTGACCTGCTTGCCGGCCGGGCCGGTCTGCTTGGTCACCAGCGTGTGGCCGAGCATCTCGTTGGCGTTGGCGACGACGTCGGCGACCGACTTCGCCAGCCGCACGCCGCCCTTGGCGTCGGGCGACAGTTCCTTGAACTTGCCCTTGCCCCGGCCGCCGGCATGGATCTGGCTCTTCACCACATAGAGCGGGCCGGGCAGCGCCTTGGCGGCGGCTTCCGCCTCGCTTGCCTTGAACACCGGCACGCCTTCGGCCACCGGCGCGCCAAAGCTCTTCAGCAGCGCCTTGCCTTGATATTCATGGATGTTCATCGGGAACTATCTCCAGGTCGTTTTGCCGGGGTGGACGTTTTGGCGGGATTTACTTCGAGGCGAGCTGCGGGGCGATCTTGACGCAGGCCTCGGTCAGGCCCTGCACGGTCGCCACCGAACTGTCGAACATTTTCTGTTCGCTCTTGTTGAGGTCGATCTCGATGATGCGCTCGACGCCGCCGGCGCCGATCACCACGGGAACGCCGACATAGGTGCCCTTGACGCCATACTGGCCGGAGAGGTGGGCCGCGCAGGGCAGCACGCGCTTCTTGTCCTTGAGATAGGCTTCGGCCATCGAAATCGCCGAGGCCGCCGGCGCGTAGTAGGCCGAGCCGGTCTTGAGCAGGCCGACGATCTCGGCGCCGCCGTCGCGGGTGCGCTGCACGATCTGGTCGAGCTTCTCCTTCGAGGTCCAGCCCATCTTGACGAGGTCTGGCAGCGGGATGCCCGACACCGTCGAATAGCGGATCATCGGCACCATGGAATCACCATGGCCGCCAAGCACGAAAGCGGTGACGTCCTCGACAGAGACCTTGAATTCCTCGGCCAGGAAATAGCGGAAGCGCGAGGAGTCGAGCACGCCGGCCATGCCGACGACATGGGTCTTGGGCAGGCCAGAGAACTTCTGCAGCGCCCACACCATGGCGTCGAGCGGGTTGGTGATGCAGATGACGAAAGCCTTGGGCGCGTACTTCTTCAGTCCGGCGCCGACCTGTTCCATGACCTTGAGGTTGATGCCCAGCAGGTCGTCGCGGCTCATGCCCGGCTTGCGCGGCACGCCGGCGGTGACGATGCAGACGTCGGCGCCCTCGATGCCGGCATAGTCGTTGACGCCGGTCAGCCGGGAGTCAAAACCATCGACAGGCGACGACTGCGCGATATCGAGCCCCTTGCCTTGCGGAATACCCTCGGCAATATCGAACAGAACCACGTCGCCGAGGTCCTTGAGGCCGATCATGTGGGCCAGCGTGCCGCCGATCATGCCCGAGCCGATAAGCGCTATCTTGTTGCGTGCCATGTGAGGATGTTTTCCCTTTGTCTGTGACTGCGCCCAAATCTTTGACGACTTGATGACGGCGCCGAGGAAGAGGCCGGAATGCTGAGGAAACCCGCGAGATTTCGCCGCACCCAATAGCCTCCGGGCGAGATAAATTCAAACGATTATTTTGGAGTGAACATTTTCAATCGGTTAGATGGATTGGGATTTACGTAAACGTCAAGGTTTGTAAGCCGACTTGGAGAAATCTACACAATGAGTATGGAGATCGTAAGGCTTGAAGCCAGCGATGACGCCCTTGTGATGCGGATCGCCGAGGATGTGTTCGACGAGCCTGTCAGGCCGGACCGGTTGGCAGCCTATCTCAACCAACCCGGCCATTTCATGGTCGTGGCCCTCGCCAATGGCGTGGTCGTCGGGCAATGCGCCGCCGTCATCCACCGCCATCCCGACAAAGTTGCGGAACTTTATATAGATGAGGTCGGCGTATCGCCCGAATTCCAGCGCCAGGGGATCGCGCGCAGAATGCTCGACGCGATGTTCGCGATCGGCAGGGAGAATGGCTGCGAGGAGGCCTGGGTCGGCACCGAACCCGACAATCTTCCGGCCCGCGCGCTTTATGAATCGCGCAAGGAGCCGCATGGGGAAGCGGAGAGTTTCGTCATGTATGCGTACAGGCTTTAGCGGCCAGCGTCTTCGCCCTGCTTTGCGTTCCTCTGCCTAGGGCGACGAAGGCAGGGCCTGAGCCAGCGGCACATCCGGCGCCGCCTTCACCTTCCGCCGCTCCGCCCAGTCCTCCAGCCAGTCACGGCTTTGCATCTCGATCAGGCGTGAAGCGGTGCGTTCGAACTCGAACACCTCGACGCCGCGTTTTGCCACATAAAGCTCTTGTGGCGGCGCATCGGCGCTCACCACCAGCCGCACATGATGATCGTAGAGCGTGTCGATCAACAGGATGAAGCGCTTGGCCTCGTTGCGCTTGCCTTCGCCCAGCACCGGGACGTGGTCGATGAAGACGGTCGAGAAACGTCCTGCGATCGCCAGGAAATCGCGCGCGCCGAGCGGTTTTTCGCAGAGATCGGCGAAGGAAAACCGCGCCGCGTCGCCGGCGGCGGCCGGCACCGGAACCTGGCGGCCCTTCAGCGTCAACGAGGTCGCGGCTGTCGGCGCGCCGCGCGTCATCGTCCGCCAGGCCTCGTCGAGCGTCCGGTCGGCCGCCGCATCGGCCGGCGTGACATAGACCGGCGTGCGGGCGAGCTTCTCGAGCCGGTAATCCTTGTCGGTGTCGAGCGACAGCACCTGCGCGTGCCGCTCCAAAATGCCGATGAACGGCAGGAACAGCTGGCGGTTCAGCCCATCGCGGTAAAGATTTTGCGGCGCCACGTTCGAGGTGGCGATCAACACGACGCCGTTGGCGAACAGCGCCGAAAACAGCCTGGACAGGATCATCGCGTCGGCGATGTCGGTGACCGAGAATTCGTCGAAGCACAGCACCCAGGCCTGCTCGGCCAAGGCTTTTGCCACCGGCGGGATCGGATCGTCTTCTTTGACGTCGCCATTCTTGCGCGCCTGGCGGTGCTTCTGGATGCGGTCCTGCACATCGGCCATGAAGTCGTTGAAATGGACGCGGCGCTTGCGCCGGACCGGCAGCAGCTCGAAGAACATGTCCATCAGCATGGTCTTGCCGCGGCCGACGCCGCCATGGATGTAGAGGCCTTTGACCGCCTCATGCGTCTCGCGCTTGCGGGCAAACAGCCAGCCCAGCGCGCTGGACTTGTGCGCCAGCCGCTTGGCCGAGATCTCGTCGGTCAGCCGGTCGAGCGCGGCGGCGATCCGCTCCTGCGCAGGATCGCGTCCGATCGCGCCGGTTTCCACCAGGTGGTCGTAGCGCTGCCTGACGGTCGCATGGGTCTGGAGGCCGTCACGCAGATGCATCGGTCACGTCGTTTGTTCAGAGCAGGAATGCTCCAAGGAAACTAGGTGTGTCGAGATTCAGGTCAGGCCGAACCGAGAATGGCGGCTTTCGAGAACCGGAGCGGAGCGTACTTAAAGTACGTGAGCACCGGAAGCGCAGAAACCCGCCGTTCGCAGGCCGGCATCACCTGAATATCGGCATACCTAGCTTACCTTGTAAGCGAAATCGGTTGACCGTTGGAAGTCTGGCCGTCGAATTTCGAGCCGCCCGACGAATAGAGCCGCGCCAGCGACCCGCCATTCTCATCGTAAAGCGTCAGCTGCTTGCCGGCGACGTTCCACGACTTGATGCCGTCGATCGGGGCCGGGCAATGCAGCGGCCCGGCGCGGAAGCCGGCGCCGAACTT
The DNA here is from genome assembly GCF_002294875.1 of Mesorhizobium sp. WSM4312. Taxonomy (NCBI): domain Bacteria; kingdom Pseudomonadati; phylum Pseudomonadota; class Alphaproteobacteria; order Hyphomicrobiales; family Phyllobacteriaceae; genus Mesorhizobium; species Mesorhizobium sp. WSM4312. The sequence goes on from NZ_NSFU01000011.1 coordinate 128,467, forward strand.
GGTCTGCGGCGTCGCGATCTTGCAGCTTTGCCCGGAAACGCTGGCATTCCAGACGCCGGCGACGGCTGCCGCGCTGAGATCCGCGGCCCCGGCGGGCGCCTGGCCGTCCGGCGGCAAGGACGCCACCTGCGTGTTCCCCGGAGCGGTCGGGAACTTCGACGGGTCGGTGGTGCCGGGCGAGGCCGGCGGCGGCAGCTGATTGGAGGTCACCTGGCCGGCCGGCGCCGGCTGCAGTGGCGCCGGTTGCTGGTCGTCCATCGACGAGAAGCGCGAGGTCGAGCAACCGCTCGCAACGAGCGCCGCCAGCGATACGGCCACAAGACCGCTTTTCGAAAAATTCATTACAACCTCCGTCGGATCCGGCTGGGGGGAAGCCGTCCGCGCAATATCACCCTCCACCAAGATGGAGAAGGTGGCGAAATTTCAACCCGATATGGTTAAAATAGGGTTTGCGGCAAGATTGTTGCAAATTTATCGCAATCTCGACCTGCCAAGTCCGGTCGTCGCTTAAGTCCGTGGAGTTCGGCCGCGACCACGCATTCGCCTGCAAATGCTTGCGCCCACCGGCGCAACGCCTATGTCTAGGAGCCGAACCCCGCTGGAGCATACCTTGGCCGCGAGAAAGAAAGCCGCCAACCGCTATTACAGCGGTCCGCCCAGCGACCATTTCGATGGCACCTTGTTCTTCAATCCCGGCGGCCGGATGCCCGGCCGCTTCACCGATCTCATGAAATGGCAGCTCAACGGCCAGCGTGCGAAATGGCCGGCAACCAGCCCGAGCCCCTTTCCGCTGGCGAGGCCGGCCGCGATGGTCGAAGGCACCGACCTTACTGTAACCATGGTCGGCCATTCGACCTTGCTCATCCAGACGGCCTGGCTGAACATCCTCACCGACCCGGTCTGGTCGCAACGCACCTCGCCGTTTTCCTTCGCCGGGCCAAAACGCGTCAATGCGCCAGGCATCGCCTTCGACGATCTACCGCCGATCGACCTCGTGCTGGTAAGCCACAACCATTATGACCATCTCGACCTCGTCACGCTGAAGCGGCTGAAGGAAAGAGACGATCCGCTGGTGGTGACGCCGCTCGGCAATGATGTGCTGATCGGCGAGGTGGTTCCCGGCATGCGGCTGGCGGCGCATGACTGGGGCGACAGGGTCGACATCGGCGACCGCACCGCCGTCCACATCGAGCCGGCGCATCACTGGTCGGCGCGCGGCGCCCGCGACCGGCGCATGGCACTGTGGGCCGGCTTCGTCATCGAGACGCCGGGCGGCAAACTCTATTTCGCCGGCGATACCGGCTTCCATGACGGCATCAACTACCGGCTGATGGCGGACAAACATGGCGGCTTCCGCTTCGCCATTCTGCCGATCGGCGCCTATGAGCCACGCTGGTTCATGGCGCCGCAGCACCAGAACCCGCAGGAAGCGGTGCAAGGCATGAAGCTATGCAAGGCCGCCTTCGCCGCCGGCTGCCACTGGGGCACATTCCAGCTCACCGACGAACCGATGGACGAGCCCGTCCGCAAACTGGCTGAGGCCCTTGAGGCCGAGGGCCTGCCGCCGGAGCGCTTTCGCGCCTTGCAACCCGGCGAGGTCTGGAACGTGCCGGAGATCGAGCACGGTTGAAGTCTGCATTGGCCATTTACGGCACCATCATTTTCGCCGATGGTCCGCCCAGCAGAAAAAGGGGAATGCAGATGAAATCCATGCTTGCAGCGCTGATGGTGCTGGCAATCTCGGTGCCGGCGGCTTTCGCGGGCGAAATCACGGATCGCGCCGCTGAGGCCGAAAAGGCGCTGCAGGCAGGCGACGGAGCCGGCGCGCTGGAGAAATTCCGCGGCGCCGAGGAGGCCTTGTGGCAAGCGATGCCGCTCGCCGTGCAGAACGTCAAACAGGTCGATTCAGCCGGCGGCTTCGGCATCTACAGCGAGCGTGCCAATCAGATCTACAAGCCAGGCGAGAAGGTCGTGCTCTATATGGAACCGGTCGGCTACGGCTATGGCTCGGACGGCCTCGGCAACAGCCAGATCGCGCTTTCCGTCGACCTCACCGTGCTTTCCGACTCGGGCGAAGCTCTGGGCACCTTCGAGAAAATCGGCAGCGTTCAGGTCGCTTCCCGCTCGCACAACCGCGAACTCTTCTTCAAGCTCGACCTGTCCCTCGATGGACTGCCGCCCGGCAAATACAAGTGCAACTTCCTCATGCATGACCAGAATTCGACCAAGACGGCGCCGTTCAGCACCGATATCGAGATCGCTGGGTAGGTTTTTCCGCTGACATCGCCTCGCAAACCGCGGGAACCCAGACACGACAGCCGCGTTCTTCATGCGGTTACAAATCTGTCGGTTTGCGAGGCATTCCCATGATCAAATGGATCATCATCCTGCTCATCATCGCCGCCGCGGCGAGCCTGCTCGGCATGCCGGCGCTGGCTGGAGCCGCCGCCACAGGCGCGCGCATCCTCATCGGCATCGTTCTCATCATCTTCCTTCTGATGGTGCTGGGCATCTTTGCCGTGACTTAATCCCGGCGTCTTCGCCGTGACCGAACACGCCTGCGCACTGGTAATTCCCGCCCGTTTCCGCCATATAGCGCCAAACGGACACGGAATTTCGCAGAGCAATGGCAAGCACTGCCCCTTTCGCCAAGATGAACGGCATCGGCAACGAGATCATCGTCGCCGATATGCGCGGCCGTGCGGATCGGGTGACGGCGGCCGCCGCCCTTGCGCTGAACGCCGATGCCGCGACCCGCTTCGACCAGATCATGGCGATCCATGATGCGAAGACGCCGGGCACCGCCTACTATGTCGACATCCTGAATTCCGACGGCACCAGTGCGCAGGCCTGCGGCAACGGCATGCGCTGCGTCGTCCAGGCGCTCGCCGCCGAGACCGGCCAGAAGACCTTCACCTTCGAGACCCGCGCCGGCATTCTCAACGCCAGGGAACATGCCGACGGCACGATCTCGGTCGACATGGGCATGCCGCGTTTCGGCTGGCAGGAGATTCCGCTGGCCGAGGAGTTCCGCGACACCCGCATGATCGAATTGCAGATCGGCCCGATCGACGCGCCGGTGCTGCATTCGCCCTCCGCCGTGTCGATGGGCAATCCGCACGCCATCTTCTGGGTCGACCGCGATGTCTGGTCCTATGAGCTCGAACGTTTCGGCCCGCTGCTCGAAAACCACCCGATCTTTCCCGAGCGCGCCAACATCACCATTGCACAGGTGACCTCGCCCGAGAGCATGATCATCCGCACCTGGGAACGCGGCGCCGGCCTGACCAAGGCCTGCGGCTCCGCCGCCTGCGCATCGGTGGTGGCCGCGGCCCGCACCAGGCGCACCGGCCGCAGCGTCAGCCTTTTGACGCCCGGCGGCGGCACGCTGCATGTCGAATGGCGCAAAGACGACCACGTCATCCTGACCGGTGCCGCCGAGTGGGAATTTTCCGGCAGCTTCGACCCCTCGACCGGCACCTGGGCCCGCGACACCGAAAGCGCGGCCTGATGTCGGTTGCTCTGTCCAGGAGCCCGGACTTCGACGGCTCCCTTTCCGAGGCCCCCAGCCGCATTGACGTGGTTACCTTCGGCTGCCGGCTGAACACCTATGAATCCGAGGTGATGCGGCGCGAGGCCGAAAGCGCCGGTCTCGGCGCGCTGCAGGGCGGCGCGGTGATCTTCAACACCTGCGCCGTCACCGGCGAGGCGGTGCGCCAGGCCAAACAGGCGATCCGCAAGGCGCGCCGCGACAACCCCGCGGCGCGCATCATCGTCACCGGCTGCGCTGCCCAGACCGAGCCTGAAAAATTCGCCGCCATGGACGAGGTCGATCTCGTGCTTGGCAATGAGGAGAAGTTGAAGGCGCATTCCTACCGTGCGCTGCCGGATTTCGGCGTCAACGACACCGAGAAGGCCCGCGTCAACGACATCTTCTCGGTGCGCGAGACCGCCGGCCACATGGTCGACGCCATAGAGGGCCGGGCGCGCGCTTTCGTGCAGGTGCAGAATGGCTGCGACCACCGCTGCACTTTCTGCATCATTCCCTACGGTCGCGGCAATTCCCGCTCGGTGCCGATGGGCGCCGTGATCGAGCAGGTCAAGCGACTCGCCGGCAATGGTTATGCCGAGATCGTGCTGACCGGCGTCGACATGACCAGCTTCGGCGCCGATCTGCCGGGCGCGCCCAAGCTCGGCAAACTGGTGAAGACCATTCTGAAGCAGGTGCCCGACGTGAAGCGTCTGCGGCTATCCTCGATCGATTCGATCGAGGCCGACGACGATTTGCTCGATGCCATCGCCACCGAACCCAGGCTGATGCCGCATCTGCATCTGTCGCTGCAATCGGGCGACGACATGATCCTGAAGCGCATGAAGCGAAGGCATCTGCGCGACCAGTCGATCCGTTTCTGCGAGGATGTCCGCAAATTGCGCCCTGCGATCGTCTTCGGCGCCGACATCATCGCCGGCTTCCCGACCGAGACCGACGCCATGTTCGAGAACTCGATAAAAATCGTCGAGGAATGTGGCCTGACCCATCTCCATGTCTTCCCGTTTTCACCGCGCGAGGGCACGCCCGCCGCGCGCATGCCGCAGCTCCGCCGCGAGGTGGTCAAGCAGCGCGCCGCCCAGCTGCGCGCCGCCGGCGAGGCCGCCTATCGGCGCCATCTGTCCTCGCTGCCGGGAACGCGCCAGTCGATCCTGATCGAGCGCGATGGCCTCGGCCGCACCGAAGGATTTACCCTCGCCGCACTCGGCACCGGCGCGCCGGGCGAGATCGTCGAAGCGACAATTACTGGCCACGATGGCGCCCGGCTCAACGCAGTGCCGCTTGCCGCACGCGCCGCCTGAGAAACGCAAAGCATGGCTGGTTTTTTCAAGAAGATATTTTCGTTCGGCAAGAAAGAGGTTGTCGAGGAGCGCGTTGACGAGACCGCCCCGCTGCCCCCGATCAAATGGGACCAGCTCGATGCGCTGAAGCCGGCGGCCGATCAGGTTGTTCCGGAATTTCTGAAGCGCGATGAGCTGGAGCCGGCGCCCCACTCTCCCCTCGATGGGGAGGGTCGCCACGAAGTGGCGGGGAGGGGTGATGCCGACGCCAGTCACCCCCAAGCTCCGCTTGGGACCCCCATCGAGTGGCAGGTAGAGCCGGCACCTCAGCCCGCACCTGAAGAACCGGCACCCGAGACCGCTCCTACCATCCCGCCCACGCCGGAGCCGACGGTTCCCGCCGAGCCGGAACCACTGCCGCAGCCCGCGCCGCAAGAGGAACCGGCACCCGCGCCAGAGCCCCCAGAGCCGCCGGCTCCCGAGGAGATTCCGCTTCCCCCCGCCGTTCCGGAGCCCGTCCCCGAACCGCAGCCGCAGGAAGTCCCTGCTCCGGCACCTGCCGAGCCGGAGATTGTGCCGCCGCGCCCGGAAAGGCAGCCCGAACCGGCACCGATCGAAGTGCCGGTCCCGCCTGCCGAGATCCCGGCCGAGACACCCGCTCCCGTTGAAGTGCCGCCACCGGCTGCCGAAGCTACGCCAGCGCCCCACCCTCCCATCGATGGGGAGGGTCGCCACGAAGTGGCGGGGCGGGGTGATGGCGCCAACGCCAGCGCCAGTCACCCCCGAGCCGCGCCCGGGACCTCCCCCATCGAGGGGGAGGTAAGGCGCACGCCGGCCGAGACGCCGCCCGTCATTGCCGAGATCGCGCCCGAGCCGCAGCCCGTCCCACAGCCGAAGCCGGAATCGAAACCCGCTCCCGGCAAGGTGACCGTCACCAAAAAGGTCGAGCAGAAGGCCGAGCCGGTCAAGGCGCCGGAGCCGGCACCGCGGCGCTCCTGGTTCCAGCGCATGCGGGACGGACTTGCCCGTTCCTCGCGCGAACTCACCGGCAACATCGCCGGCGTCTTCACCAAGCGCAAGCTGGACGAGGACACGCTGCAGGACCTCGAGGACGTGCTGATCCGCGCCGACCTCGGCATGGAAACGGCGCTTCGTATCACCGACGCGCTGGCCGCCAGCCGCTACGGCAAGGACGTCTCCGATACCGATGTCCGCACCGTCATGGCGGCCGAGGTGGAGAAGGTGCTGACCCCTGTCGCCCGGCCGCTGGAGCTCGATCTCTCGCACAAGCCGCATGTCATCCTGGTGGTCGGCGTCAACGGCACCGGCAAGACCACCACCATCGGCAAATTGGCGGCGAAACTGACCGATGGCGGCCTGTCGGTGATGCTCGCCGCCGGCGACACGTTCCGCGCCGCCGCGATCGAGCAATTGAAGATCTGGGGTGAGCGGACGAAATCGCCCGTCATCGCCTCCAAGCTCGGGGCAGATGCCGCCGGCCTTGCCTATGACGCTTTCGAGAAGGCCAAGGAGGCCGGCTCCGACGTGCTGATCATCGACACCGCCGGCCGGCTGCAGAACAAGACCGAGCTGATGGCGGAGCTGGAAAAGATCGTGCGCGTGCTGGGCAAGCTCGATCCGGAAGCGCCGCACACCGTGCTGCAGACGGTCGACGCCACCACCGGCCAGAACGCGCTCAACCAGGTCGAGATCTTTCGCAACATCGCCGGCGTCAACGGTCTGGTGATGACCAAGCTGGACGGCACGGCGCGCGGCGGTATTCTGGTGGCGATCGCGGCAAAGCACAAACTGCCGGTCTATTTCATCGGCGTCGGCGAACAGGTCGACGACCTCGAACCTTTCTCCGCAAGCGAATTCGCCAGGGCGATCGCTGGAGTGGCGTAACGGCATGATTCCGTTTCAACGGGATCGTGCGTAAGAAGGAAGATCATGAACCCACCCATTCTCGAACGCGATCCGTCCGACCCGCAGAAAGAGAAGAAGGAAGGCGTCAATCCCGTGCTCAAGCTGGCGCTGGAGCTAGGACCGCTGCTGGTCTTCTTCTTCGCCAATGCGCGCGGCGAGTGGCTGGTGCAGAAATTCCCTGTTTTGGCCGAATTCGGCGGCCCGATCTTCGTCGCCACCGGCCTGTTCATGGCCGCCACGGCCATCGCGCTGATCGCCTCATGGCTGCTGACGCGCACCTTGCCGATCATGCCCATGGTCTCGGGCGTCGTGGTCTTCATCTTCGGCGCGCTGACGCTCTATCTGCAGGACGACATCTTCATCAAGATGAAGCCGACCATCGTCAACACGCTGTTCGGCGGCGTGCTGCTTGGCGGCCTCTACTTCGGCAGGTCGCTGCTTGGCTATGTCTTCGATTCGGCCTTCAGGCTCGATGCCGAAGGCTGGCGCAAGCTCACCTTCCGCTGGGGCCTGTTCTTCCTGTTCCTGGCCATCGTCAATGAAGTGGTGTGGCGCAATTTTTCCACCGATGCCTGGGTTACCTTCAAGGTCTGGGGCATCATGCCGATCACGCTTCTGTTCACCTTCAGCCAGATGCCGCTGATCCTGCGCCATTCGCTGGACGATAAAGAAGGCGGGGAAGAAAAGGCCGGCAAGTAGCGCCCTGCAAACAGGGGGAGAGCCATGGAATTCGTCACCACGCGTGAAGAGCTGCGGACGATCTACAAGACGCCGCGCCCGACCGACGGCTCGATCCGCAAGGAGCTGAAGGCACTCGACGGCCACTGCCGCTCCTTCATCGGCAAAAGCCCCTTCGTGCTGATCGGATCGTCCGACGGCCAAGGCAATGCCGACGTGACGCCGAAGGGCGACAAGCCCGGCTTCGCCGCCATTCTCGACGACAGGACCATCGCCATCCCCGACCGACCCGGCAACAACCGGCTGGACACGCTGGAGAACATCCTGCGCAATCCCTCGGTCGGCCTGCTCTTCCTGATCCCCGGCATGAACGAGACGCTGCGCGTCAATGGCGATGCCCGCATCACCGTCGATGCCGGTTTGCGCGAGCGCCTCGCCGTCGATGGCAAGGAGCCGCAAAGCGTCATCGTGGTCACAGTCAAGGCCGCCTACATGCATTGCGCCAAGGCCTTCATGCGCTCCGATCTGTGGAAGCCCGACACCTGGTACGACCGCGCCACGCTGCCGACGCTCGGCCAGATCCTGCGCGACCAGCTGGTGGTTGCCGATTCGGCCGAGGCGACCGACCGCTGGCTCGACGAGGAATACAAGCAGACGATGTGGTAGTTTTCCCGACGCGATTCGCGCCGAACCGGTCCCACCCTGTGCTGAACCTCCTCGCCATCTCCGGCAGCCTGCGTGCCGCCTCCACCAATTCGGCCCTGGTCGCGGCACTGGCGCGCAATGCGCCCGCAGGCTGCCAGGTCACAATCTATGACGGGCTCGGCCGTCTGCCGATCTTCAATCCCGATGACGAGGGCGAGCGCACGCCGCGCGAAGCGGCCAAGCTGATCGACGCCGTCACCGGCGCCGATGGCGTCATCGTCTCCTGTCCCGAATATGCCCATGGCGTGCCGGGCGGGCTGAAGAACGCGCTCGACTGGCTGGTCTCGCGCGACGCCGCCGTCGCCAAGCCCGCCATGCCAGTGCACGCCTCGCCGCGCTCGCTGTTCGCCCGTGCCGCTTTGGCCGAGATTATGCGGACGATGTCCTTCGCGCTTTATGAGGATGGGCTGGAAATTGCCCTGCTCGGGAAAAAGCCACCGGAGGTGGACGGCATCCTGGCGGAGCCGGTGAACGTGCTGGCAATGTGCAATGCGCTATCTGCTTTCGCGGATTTCATCCGCTCGCGTTGAGCGGCACAGTCTTTCCCTTCTCCCCTGTGCGAGAAGGTGGATCGGCGCGCAGCGCCGAGACGGATGAGGGGTGTTCCAGCGGAGTGAGACTTGAAAAGATCGAAGGATTCTAAGCGCTTACTTTTACAAAGTCGCGATCCTTCCAACACCCCTCATCCGACCTCGCTTCGCGAGGCCACCTTCTCCCACAAGGGGAGAAGGCAAGACCTACCGCTTCCGCAATGTCTCCACATCGGTCTTGCCGACATACCAGTCGCGGGCGTTGACCTCTTCGAAAACCACCCAGACATCGTCATTGCCAAGCCCGGTGGCTTCCATGATGGCCGCCGTGACTTTCTTGGCGATGTCAGCCTTCTTGCCTGCCGGATCGGCGGCGATCACTTCCTTGACGATACGGATGTTGACGAATGGCATGACGCCCTCCCCTTCAAATAACTAACGCCGCTGAGAGGCCGTTTCGAAATTCGCTCTGGCGAGACATATGATGGTGGTTTCGAGAACCGGAGCGCAGCGGACATTTGGGTCCGTGAGCACCGGAAGCGCAGAAAACGCCTTCAGATGGCCGCCAGGGTAGAATTTCCAAACGGTCTCGCTCAAAAAGTCTTGGCTCCGTTCACCATCAGCCGCACCGAATAGAGCGAGGTGGTGCCGGCGATGTAGAGGCAGTTCAGCTTGGCGCCGCCGAACACGCAATTGGCGGTCACCTCCGGCACCTTGACCTTGCCGATCAGCGTGCCGTCGGGATCGTAGCAATGGATGCCGTCCGCGGCGCTGGTCCAGATGCGTCCGTCGGCGTCGAGCCGGAAGCCGTCGAACAGGCCGGCGGTGCAGTCGGCGAAGACCTTGCCGCCGGAAACCTTCTTGCCGTGCTTGCCGACGTTGAACACCCGCATATGCGCCGGGTTCTCAGCGCCGTGCGTGCGGCCGGTGTCGACGACATAGAGCAGGCTTTCATCCAGCGAGAAGGCGAGCCCGTTGGGCCGCACCATGTCGGTGATGACGGCCTCGATCTCGCCGCTGTCGGGGTCGACCCGATAGACGTAGCAGGCGCCGATCTCGCTCTCGGCCTTGTCGCCTTCATAGTCGGTGTCGATGCCGTAGCTTGGGTCGGTGAACCAGATCGAGCCGTCGGACTTCACCACCACGTCGTTGGGCGAGTTCAACCGCTTGCCCTTCCATTTGGCGGCAATGGTGGTGACCGAGCCGTCATACTCCGTGCGGCTGACGCGGCGGCCCGAATGCTCGCAGGTGACCAGCCGGCCCTGCCGGTCGACGGTGTTGCCGTTGGAATTGCCCGAAGGCTGGCGGAAGACGCTGACGCTGCCGTCGGTCTCGTCATAGCGCAGCATGCGGTTGTTCGGGATGTCGGACCAGACGACGTAGCGCCCGGCGGCGAACCAGGCCGGCCCTTCCGCCCAGCGGCATCCGGTGAACAGCTTCTCCACCTGCGCATTGCCGTTGAACAGCCGCGCGAAGCGCGGATCGAGAATTTCGTAATAGTCTGCGGCCGCCATGCATTTCCTCCCGGCATCACGTGATGCCGGATCAAGCCAGCCCGCGATCGATCTGGCAAGACGCGGCCTTCGCAATTTGTATGACAAAACGGAGAGCAACCCGCCGCCCAGGCGGTTCCAGCCCCGATCATCCAACCAGGATGCCTTAGGACACGATTAACCGGCTATGCGCTGCGTGCAATGGTGCATTGCAACATCTTCTTTTTGCAACGCACCATTCCTATGTCATGTTCCGTATTGACCAAGGGAGGAAGAAACCGCCGCCAGAATGCGGCAAAGAAGGACCCTTGCTATGATCTTCAACGATCTCATGACCCGCGCTCGCAACAACATCGCCAAGCGCAAGCACTACAACCGCCTCGTCGCCGAAATCGACAGCTTCTCCAGCCGCGATCTGGCCGACATGCGCGCCGACCGCTCGGAAATGCTCTACCAGATCCACAAGCAGATCTACGGCTGACCTTTCCAGTCCGTTTTCTGGACGGCGGGCACTGCCCCCTCACCCGGATTGCCAAACCGAATTGCAAGGGCAATTCGGGCAATCCGACCTCTCCCCAAGGGGAGAGGGACCCGGCACAAGCACCAGCCTCTTCTCCCCACGGGGAGAAGGTGGCCGCGTAGCCGCCGGATGAGGGGACTGGCGCTATCGCCTAACCCGGTGCGGCCAATGCCTTGTCGATCTGCGGCAGCAACAAATCCCGCGCCGCTTCCGCCGTCAGCGGGCCGACATGCTTGTAGGCGATTCTGCCGTCCTTGCCGATGACGAAGGTTTCCGGCACGCCGTAGACGCCCCAGTCGATCGCGGTGCGGCCGGCTTCGTCGACGCCGATGGCCTGGAACGGATTGCCGAGATCGCCGAGGAACCGGCGGGCATTTTCCGGCCGGTCCTTGTAGTTCAGCGCCGCCATGGTGAACCGCTTGTCCTGCGACAGCGCCAAAAGCACCGGGTGCTCTTCGCGGCACGGTGCGCACCATGACGCGAACACGTTGACCAGCGTGACCTTGCCGGCGAACGCCCTGGAATCGAGGCCCGGCAGGTTTGACCCCTCCAGCGCCGGCAGATTGGTCTGCGGCGCCGGCAGCCCGATCAGCGCCGAGGGCACTTCCGAGACATCGCGTCCCGACAACAGCTGCCACAGAAACAGGCCCGCAAGGCCGAGGAAGACCAGCAGCGGCAACAGGACGAACAGGCGGCGGCCGCGCGTCGGTGTTTCGGTCTCGCCGCTCACGACTTCTCCGCCTCCGCCTTGTCGGAACGCCGCCGCACGCCGGCTGCTTCCAGCTCGGCAAGATCGCGCTTGCGCCCCTTTTGATCGAGCAGGATCCAGCCGATCAGCCCGGCCAGAGCAACCGCCGTGATGCCATAGGCGGCCGTGACATAGAGGGCGTGCGCACTCATGCCTGCCGCTCCATCGGCGTGCCTCTTTCCAGCCGTCTGCCTCGTTCGATCATGCTTTCCCTTAGCGACATGCCCATGGCTGCGCAACGCGCCATGGTTTCAAACATACGTGGCCGCCGCGCCGCCGCCCTTGATGTCGCGCAAACCATGCCGACCCTCGCTCAATCGGTTCCGTGGCGCAGCGCCAGCGCTGCCGAGGCCGGCCCCAGCACACCAAGAAACAGCGTCAGCGCGGCAAGAATGAGGAAGGGCTGCAGGAAAGGATCGGGATCGGCCGTCGCGCCATAGCTCGCCGAAACGCCGAAGATCAGCACCGGAATGGTCAGCGGCAGCACCAGCACCGAGATCAGAAGCCCGCCGCGCGGCAGCGCCACCGCCACGGCGGCACCAGCGGCGCCAATGAAGGTGATGGCCGGCGTGCCGACCAGCAGCGTCAGCGCCGTCGCGCCGATGCCGAGCGGCTCCATGTTCATGAACAGGCCGAGCAAGGGGGCGGCGACGACCAGCGGCAGAACGCTGCCCGCCCAATGCGCCAGGCATTTCACCAGCACCGTCAGCGCCAGCATGTTCCGGTCGTTGCCGAGCACCAGCAGATCGAGCGAGCCGTCCTCGCGGTCGGCCTGGAACAGCCGGTCGAGCCCGAGCAGGCAGGCGAGCAGCGCGCCGATCCACAGGATCGCCGGGCCGATGCGGGAAAGCAGCTTCAGGTCCGGCCCGACGCCGAACGGGATGGTGGCGATGACGGCAAGGAAGAAGATGACGCCGGTCAACGCCCCGCCGCCGGCGCGGATGTTGAGGCGGATGTCACGGGCGAAGAGGGACCACATTACGATGTGGTCCTTTGTTGAGGTTGGCGTTTTGTCACGCCCCCCTCTTGCCTGCCGGCCCTCTCCCCCACTTGGGGGAAGATTGGCAGCTTCGGCGCCTCGCTTGTCTTTGCGACGGAGGGGATTGGCGAAAGCCTGGGCGCCATCCAATCTCCCCCCTCGTGGGGGAGATGTCCGGCAGGACAGAGGGGGGCGCCTCGCACCGCCATCAACCGGCTTCCCCCATCCTCAATTCCTTAGCCCCATCCAATCCCAGCGGCAAATGCGTCGCCGCGACGATCATCCCACCAGCCATGCAATGCTTCATCATCAGCCCCGCGAACCGCGCCTCCGACGCCTTGTCCAGTCCCGCCGTCGGCTCGTCGAGCAGCCACAGCGGCCGGTGGCTGACCAAAAGCTTGGCGATCGCCGCGCGTCGCCGCTGCCCGGTCGAGAGATAGCCGAACGGCAGATGGCCGATACCGCCGAGCCCGACCGTCTCCAGCGCCTCTTCGACGCCCGAATCGCCACTTCCATTGAAATCGCGCCAGAAGCGCAGGTTTTCGACGACGCTGAGCGCCGTCTTCATCGCGTTCTGGTGTCCGAGATAATGGCAGGCCGAAGCGATCGACGGAAAGTCATCGCCGCCGTTCTCGAGCAGCAGCCGGCCTTCGGCCTTCGGCAGCAGCCCGGCGATGATCCGGAGCAAGGTCGATTTGCCCGATCCGTTCGGCCCGGTGACGACCAGCGCCTGACCCTGATCGAGCGCAAAGCCGATGCCGGAAAAAACCGCCTCGCCGCCGCGTTCGCCGCCCAGATTTTCGGCGATAAGCCGCATCCCTCGCCTGCCCCGAAAACAATGTTCCGCGGTCGCTGCCGCATCGCACAAATTTGCTTTTTGACTGTCTAGAACTATTCCAGAAAATTCTCTATATGCGGTGCATCCGTGCCAGCGGTCGGCGCGGGAACAGAATTAGCGCCGAACCAGCGCACGCGCCGCCTTGAACGGCTCGGGTTGCTTGGGAACGGACAGCGGAAATGGCCGTACCCGCACCTTTGCGCGTGATTGCATGCCATCGGCGTCCGTTCCCTTTCAGGCTGAACAGACAAGGACGGATCGCACGTGTCAAAATCCCTCGATAGTTTCAATTGCCGCCGCACGCTGAAAGCGGGCGATGCGGAATATGTCTATTTCGACCTCGTCGAGGCCGAGAAGAACGGCCTCACCGGCATCGCCCAGCTGCCCTATTCGATGAAGGTGCTGCTGGAGAACCTCTTGCGCAACGAGGACGGCCGCTCCGTCACCAAGGACTCGATCCAGGCGGTGGCCGGCTGGCTGACCGACAAGGGCACCGCCGGCGTCGAGATCGCCTACCGCCCGGCCCGCGTCTTGATGCAGGATTTCACCGGCGTTCCGGCCGTGGTCGATCTGGCCGCCATGCGCGACGCCATGGCCTCACTCGGCGGCGACCCCCAGAAGATCAACCCGCTGGTCCCGGTCGACCTCGTCATCGATCATTCCGTCATCGTCGACGAGTTCGGCACGCCGCTGGCCTTCGCCCGCAATGTCGAGCTTGAATATGAGCGCAACGAGGAACGCTACAAGTTCCTGAAATGGGGCCAGCAGGCGTTCCGCAACTTCCGCGTCGTGCCGCCCGGCACCGGCATCTGCCACCAGGTCAACCTCGAATATCTCGGCCAGGTCGTGTGGACCAACACCGAGGACGGTGAAACGACAGCCTATCCCGACACCTGCGTCGGCACCGATTCGCACACCACCATGATCAACGGCCTTGGCGTTCTCGGCTGGGGCGTCGGCGGCATCGAGGCCGAGGCGGCCATGCTCGGCCAGCCGGTCTCCATGCTCTTGCCCGAAGTGATCGGATTCCGCCTCACCGGCAAGCTGAAAGAAGGGGTCACCGCCACCGACCTGGTGCTGACCGTCACCCAGATGCTGCGCAAGAAGGGCGTCGTTGGCAAGTTCGTCGAGTTCTTCGGCCCGGGCCTCTCTAACATGACGCTCGCCGACCGTGCCACCATCGGCAACATGGCGCCCGAATATGGCGCCACCTGCGGCTTCTTCCCGGTCGATAGCGAAACCATCCGCTATTTGACCATGTCCGGCCGCGAGGAAAGCCGCATCGCGCTGGTCGAGGCCTATTCCAGAGCGCAAGGCATGTGGCGCGAAGCGGGCTCCGCCGACCCGGTCTTCACCGACCTGCTCGAGCTCGACCTCGGCGACGTCGTGCCGTCCATGGCCGGCCCCAAGCGCCCCGAAGGCCGTGTCCCGCTGGAAGGCATCCCGGCCGGCTTCGCCAAGGCGATGGAGACCGAATACAAGAAGGCGGCGGAGATTTCCAAGCGCTACGCCGTCGAAGGCACCGACCATGATCTCGGCCATGGCGACGTCGTCATTGCTGCCATCACGTCGTGCACCAACACCTCGAACCCGAGCGTGCTGATCGGCGCCGGCCTTCTGGCCCGCAACGCCAACCGCCTCGGTCTCAAGCAGAAGCCGTGGGTGAAGACCTCGCTCGCCCCCGGCAGCCAGGTCGTCGCCGAATATCTGGAGAAGTCAGGCCTGCAGAAGGAGCTCGACCAGATCGGCTTCAACCTGGTCGGCTTCGGCTGCACCACCTGCATCGGCAATTCCGGCCCGCTGCCTGGGCCGATCTCCAAGACCATCAACGACAAAGGTCTGATTGCTGCCGCGGTCTTGTCCGGCAACCGCAACTTCGAAGGCCGCGTCTCGCCCGACGTGCAGGCCAACTATCTGGCGTCGCCGCCTCTGGTCGTGGCGCATGCGCTGGCCGGCACCGTCACCAAGGACCTCACCACCGAACCGCTCGGCGAGGACAAGAACGGCAATCCGGTCTACCTCAAGGACATCTGGCCGAGCTCGGCCGAGATCCAGGAGTTCATCGAAAAGAACGTCACCCGCGAGCTGTTCGCCCGCAAATATGCCGACGTCTTCAAGGGCGACGAGCATTGGCAGAAGGTGCAGGCACCGGAAGGCCAGACCTATGCCTGGGATGACAATTCGACCTATGTGCAGAACCCGCCCTATTTCGCCGGCATGACATCAGGTTTCGGCAAGATCGGCGACATCAAGGGCGCCCGCGTGCTCGGCCTGTTCGGCGACAAGATCACCACCGACCATATCTCGCCGGCGGGTTCGATCAAGGCCGCCTCCCCGGCCGGCAAGTATCTCACCGACCATGGCGTCGGCGTCGCCGATTTCAACCAGTACGGCACGCGGCGCGGCAATCATGAGGTGATGATGCGCGGCACCTTCGCCAACATCCGCATCCGCAACCACATGCTGGGCGAGAACGGCCGCGAGGGCGGCTACACGATCCACTACCCGTCGAAGGAAGAGGAATCGATCTACGATGCGGCGATGGAGTACAAGAAGGAAGGCGTGCCGCTGGTCATCTTCGCCGGCGTCGAATACGGCAACGGCTCGTCGCGCGACTGGGCGGCCAAGGGAACAAATCTCCTTGGTGTCCGCGCGGTCATCGCCCAGTCCTTCGAGCGCATCCATCGCTCGAACCTGGTCGGCATGGGGGTCATCCCCTTCGTCTTCGAGGAAGGCACGTCCTGGGCCTCGCTCAACCTCAAGGGCGACGAACTGGTCGAGATCGACGGGCTGAGCACCATCAAGCCGCGCCAGACGATGACCGCCAAGATCACCTATGGCGACGGCACGGTGAAGAACGTGCCGATCGTCTGCCGCATCGATACGCTGGACGAGCTCGACTACTTCAAGAACGGCGGCATCTTGCAGTACGTGCTGCGCGATCTGGCTGCATAAGGCATCAAGGAAATGGGGCTTAGGCAGTAGGGAATAAGGCCCCTACTGCCTACTGCCTACTGCCTTTCGGCGCCCCCAAACCGCGCCACCGCCGCCAGCAGCACCCCCAGCATCAGCCCGTTGAGGATGTGCCACAGGAAATGCGTGCCGAGCGGAAAGCTGGCGCAGACCATCGGGTCGATCATCCGGCAGAAGGCGGACACCACGAAGATCGCCGACCCCGCCAGATTGTACCAGCCGGCCCGGTTGCCGCGTGCCGTCACCCAGATGCCGAAGAAGGCCAGCGCCAGGAACGGCGGCAGGTAGCTCGTCGTGCCGTTCGATGCCAGGCGCAGCCAGCCCGGCACGGCGAAACCTGTCGCGCCGGCCACCGCATGGAAGACGACCAAGACCACCATCGCCTTGCCCCATTCCATGCCGAGGAAGCGGCGCAGATTGAACAGCGTATAGGCGAGGGTGAAGCCGGCAATCGGCAGGATATCGGCCCAGATCGTGCCCCTGGTGGCAAAGGTATGGAAGATCGTCGAGCCGATGCCGATCGCCACCACCCACCAGGCCAGTACCGCGGCGAAAGTGCCGGCCTCGCATCGGCGTACTTCCCGCACACCCCATAATCCCGCGGCAATGAAAGCAAGGTTGGTCAAAGCATTGGCGGGCTCGGCCCAAAGTCCAGGCCCGGTCCGCTCGCAATAGAGATCGGCAGGGATCAGGAGAGTTTGCCACATGATGATGATGCCAGCCCTCGATCGAACCGCGTCGTGAAATGCAGGGTCCCTCCTATTGCGGCCTTAGCTGCGGCTGCAACGGCAAAAATTTCACCGCAACGTGACTTCCCGTTGACTTCCGCTTCTGCCACATATTTCAGACAATCAGAACAAAGCCGGCGCCACCGGCGGGAATTGGAATGATCATGGCCTGGCGAAGATCACTTTGGCTGGCAGCCTTCGCGCTGGCCTTCTCGGCGTTTGCCGGTGCCGGCCATGCCGGCGACGCCGAAGGGATCCAGGCCGAAAAACCCTCGCCCGACAGGCCGCTCGGCGTGGTCGAACTGTTCACCAGCCAGGGCTGCAACTCCTGCCCGCCGGCCGATGCCTTCTTCGCCGAACTTGCGACCAGGGAAGACATTGTCGCGCTCTCCTATCACGTCGACTATTGGGACTATCTCGGCTGGAAGGACACGCTCAGCCGCAAGGAAAACACCGAGCGGCAATATGATTACATGCGCGCCTTCGGCAGTCGCTCCGTCTATACGCCGCAAGCGGTCCTCAATGGCCGCGCGCATGTCAACGGTGCCAATCGCGGCGAGGTCGACGGCGCGCTGGCCCGCATGGCGAAATCCGGCGAAGGCATGCGTGTGCCCGTCAAGGTCAGCCGCACCAGCGACCGCGTGATCATCGATGCCGGCGATGCCGGCGCCGGTCCGAGCGACGCCCATGTCGTCATCGTTTATTTCGAGCCGCCGCAGACGGTCAAGATCGCCCAGGGCGAGAACTCCGGCCGCAAGATGACCTATTGGAACGCCGTCACCAGCATCCAGACCGCCGGCATGTGGCACGGCAAGGCGCAGCGCTATGAATTGCCGATGAGCGAGATCACCAAGAAGGGCGGCTGCGCCGTGCTTTTGCAGTCGGTCGGCAAGGACGGCATGCCAGGGCCGATTCTCGGCGCTGCCTTCATCCACAAGCCGTAACGCAATCGCCGAAAACGGCCTTGCCTTCGTCATCCACGGGCGGAGCAGGGGCGAAGCTCCGTCGCGGAGACCCGAGGATCCATGCCGTGACATTTGCTATATGTAAAAGCGGTCCAGGATCGGGCGCTCTCGACCCGGGCCTGACCGACGCCAACTCGTGCGACCGCTTATTCTGAACCGGCGCGTTCTTCGGGCAATGTCGCGGCATGGATCGACGGCGCCGATAACATCACGATCGATCCGGACCTTCAGGCATGAAAAAACCGACGTCAGCTTGCTTCTGACGCCGGTCATTGAAGTTTTGGGATCGTCGCACCCGATTTTTCCAAGGAAAAACCGAGGTTGGTTCGATCCGACGCAGACCCGTGGGCGGGGGGCTTGGGGTTTACGAGCCGGTGCCGGACCGAACCGTCTCAGGCAACGCCGGTAAATTCGTCGGACATTGGGGCATGAGCGCGGATAAAAAGAGGCAGAAATGTGGCGAAGCATCACCAATTCCAACATGCGGTTTGCAAACGTGACTGGACGTGACCGAAAAGGCGCGCTGCCGCGACCGCTTCGCCGGCTCTTGCAATTGCAGCGCGAAGGGGCCAATTTTGATTGGCAAAGATTCATTTTGAAGGATCGAGGCATGACTGACGACAGCGGCGGGACGGGGGATGGTGACGCATCCGCAATATTAATCCCGCTGCACGAGGCGCGCAGCGCACGCCTCGACCAGCCGGTGCGCTTCGACCGGCGTGAACTGGACCAGATCCTCAGGCTCTACGGACGCATGGTCGCCGCCAATGAATGGCGCGACTACGCCATCGATCATTTGACCGACAGGGCGGTGTTTTCCGTCTTCCGCCGCGCCAGCGAAGTGCCGCTGTTCCAGATCGTCAAGGATCCGAAACTGGCCCGCAAGCAAGGCGCCTTCGCCGTCATCGCCGCCGGCGGCCGCATCCTCAAACGCGGCCAGGAGCTCGGCCGCGTGCTTGGCGTCTTCGACAGCAAGCTGAGAGTGGTCGAGGCCTGAGCCGGGAATAGGAATTGAGGAATTGAGGAATTGAGGAATTGAGGAAAAAGGCACTCAATACCTGACGTAAGCGCCATTGTTCTTCAATTCTCCAGTTCTCCAGTTCCTCAGTTCTTCAATTCTTCTTTATCCCCCCGAAACTTCCGCTCCGGCAGCGAGACCGGGTCGGGCGGCAGCGACGCACCGCCATTCAGCGACAACTGCATGAACACCGTGTCCAGCCAGCGCCCGTGCTTGTAGCCGGAGCCTTCGAGCCGGCCTGAATGGCGAAAGCCGAGCTTTTCGTGCAGCCTGACCGAGGCGCTGTCGGCATGGCCGTCGCCGATCACCGCGATGATCTGGCGAAAACCCGCCGCCTCGGCCGCCGCGATCAAGGCTTGCATCAGCTGGAGACCGATGCCCTGGCCCTTGGCATCAGGCGCGACATAGACCGAATCCTCGACGATGAAGCGATAGGCCGGGCGCGGCCGGAAGGTGCCGGCATAGGCGTAGCCGAGCACTGCGCCGTCCTTCTCCGCCACCAGATAAGGAAAGCCGCCGGCCGTGAGCGTGGCGAATCGCGTGCCAATCTCGGCGCGGCTGGGCGGCTTCAGCTCGTAGCTCGCCGTTCCGTGTGTCACGGCGTCGGCGTAGATTTCGGTGATGGTGTCGAGGTCGGCGGCGCTGGCCGCCCGAAACACGATATTGCTCATTCTTTATGCAAGCCTTCTGTCTGCCTTCGATAACAGCAAACGCCGGCGCAAAAGAAAAGGGCGGCCGTTGGGCCGCCCTTTCCAAACCCGATGGTCCAGTCAGACCATGATGCGGAGCCTTAGCGGCGGTCGCCCATGAACTGCAGCAGGAACATGAACAGGTTGATGAAGTCGAGGTAGAGCGTCAGCGCGCCCATGATGGCCTTGCGGCCGGCGACATCGGAAGCGTCGCCCTCGAAATACATCTCCTTGATCTTCTGCGTGTCGTAGGCGGTGAGGCCGGCGAAGACCAGCACGCCGATCGCCGAGACGGCGAAGGACAGTGCCGACGACTGCAGGAAGATGTTGATCACCATCGCGATGATGATGCCGAACACGCCCATGATCAGGAACGAGCCCATCGCCGTCAGGTCGCGCTTGGTCGTGTAGCCGAACAGCGACAGCGCGCCGAAGGCGGCGGCGGTGGCAAAGAAGGTCTGCGAAATGCTGGCCGTGGTGTAGACCAGGAAGATCGACGACAGTGACAGGCCGACGAGGCCGGCATAGACCCAGAAGGTCGTCTGCGCCGCCGAAACGCTCATCGATTGGACGCGGAACGACAGGAACAGCACGGCGGCCAGCGGCGCCAGCATCACCACCCAGCGCAGCGGCGATCCGAAGATCGCGTAGCCGAACGACGTCAGCATCTCGCCGCTCGGCAGCGTCGCGACGGCCGAGGCCGGATCGGTGGTGGTGGCCAGCATGATCGTGCCGACAGCGGCAAGGCCGGTGATGAGGAGGCCAAGCCCCATCAGATTGTAGACCTTGATCATATAGGCGCGCAGGCCCTGGTCGATGTCGACGGCTGCGCCGGGCACGGCGCGCGTCTGGAAGTTGCGAATGGGTTCAGCCATTGTAGTCCTCTATTGCTTCTGCCCCGTCCGGTGTCAGATCCTGTTGGGACGTAAATCCACCGGACCCAGGCGCCGCTGGCGGGGCTCCAGCATGCCTGTGGCGAAATATGATGGTTATTCGCGTCAAGAACAAGACCGTAACCGGATGTAACGGTTCGTGAGGGGCCGAAACGCGGATTCCCGGGCTTTCCAGCCGCCATCCTTACCAAGATTTAATCCGCGATAGCGGCGTCGGCCCCGGAACTACAGCTCGCGCAACACCGGCGCCGCCTTGTGGCCGAGCACCCGCCAGGTGCCGGCGAGGCCGATGCCGACGGTGATCACCAGCGCAAAGACGATGGTCGCCACCGCCACCTGCGGCATGAAATGCGACGGCAGGGTCATGATACGGGCGACAATGTACCAGGCCGCGATGCCGCCCGCCGCCAGCGCGAAGATGGCGGTGGCCAGTCCGATCAGCATGTATTCGAGGGAGAACGCCGTGATCAGCGTTCGCCTTGTGGCGCCGAGCGTCTTCAGCACCACCGCGTCGTGGATGCGCGCCCGGTTGCCGGCGGCGAGCGCGCCGGCCAGCACCAGCACCGAAGCGACCAGCGCCACGCCGGCCGCCGCGCGAATCGCCGTGCCGAGCTGCCCGACCAGCCGGTTGACGACATCGAGCGCGTCCTTGACCCGCACCGTCGTCACCGCGGGAAAGGCGCGGGTGACGGCATTGAGGACGCGCGCGTCGTCGGCCGTGGTGGCACTCTTTTCGGTCAGCGTCGCCATCCAGCCATGCGGGGCGCCAGCGAATGTATTGGGCGAGAACACCATGACGAAGTTGATGCCCATCGTTTCCCATTGGACCTGACGGAAATTGGCGATCTTTGCCGTCACGTTGCGGCCGAGCACATTGACGGTGACGGTGTCGCCAAGCTTCAGTCCGATCTCCTGGCCCTCATGCGCCGAGAAGGAAACCAGCGGCTCGCCGGCATAATTGTCCGGCCACCATTTGCCCTCGGTCAGCGTCGCATTTTCCGGTTGTTTGGCATCATAGGTCAGGCCGCGATCGCCTTTCAGCACCCAGGCGCCTGCGGCCGGCACCTTGACCTTGTCGACATCGACGCCGTTGAGCGCCATCACCCGGCCGCGCAGCATCGGCACTTTGGCCAGCGTCCCCTTTGGCGCCTCCTTGCCGATCAGCGCGGAGAACGCATCGACATCGCTGCCCTGGATGTCGACGAAGAAGAAGTTCGGCGCCCGCTCCGAAAGGCTGCCGGAGATCTGCTGCCGCAGATTGCCGTCAATCAGCGCCAGCGTCACCAGCAGCGTCAGCCCGAGCCCCAGCGACAGCACCACCGACGGCGTCAGGGCGCCCGGCCGGTGGATGTTGCCGACGGCGAGCCTGAGCGCCACGAAGCGCACGCGCGGGCTTTTTCTCGCCGCCCATTGCACCAGCGCGCCGACCAGGCGCAGCACCAGGAAGGCGAAGATGGTGGCACCGACGAAGATCGAGGCGATGCGCTGGTCGCCCGAGAACAGGATGGCGAGCGCCGCCAGCAACAGCGCGATGCCGAGCGCCGAAGCGACATAGACGGGCCGCGGCTGGCCGCGGCCTTCAAGCCCCATCTCGCGGAACAGTGCCGTCGCCGGCACGTCGCGGGCGCGCCCGAGCGGCAGCAGCGCGAAGGCCAGCGTTACCAGCAGGCCGAACAGCGCCGCCATGGCGAGCGCACCAGGATAGAAGCCGCCCTGCGCCGGCACCGGAATGACGGATTGGAGGGCGGCACTTGCCACGAACGGCATCAGCGCGCCGAGCACCAGGCCGGCGGCGATGCCGAGGGCGGCAATGATCAGGATCTGCACGAGATAGACAGCAAAGACGAAGCCGCCGGAAGCACCGAGGCTCTTGAAGGTGGCGATGACGCCGCGCTTGCCGTCGAGATAGGCGCGCACCGCATTGGCGACGCCGACGCCGCCGACCACCAGCGCCGTCAGCCCGACCAGCGTCAGGAATTGCGAGAAGCGTTCGATGTTGGACGACAGCGCCGGCGCCGCATTGTCGCGCGTGCGGATCGACCAGCCGGCCTCGGGAAAGTCTTGCGCCGCCTGATCCTGAATGGCCTTGAGCCCCGCCTCGCCGGCGTCGGCCGGCAGCCGGATCTTGTAGGCGTTTTCGACCAGGCTGCCTGGTTGCACCAGCCCGGTGGCGGCCAGACCTTCGGCCGAGATCATCAGCCTCGGCGCGAAGCCGAAACCGTCGGACACGGCATCCGGCTCGGTGATCAGTCTGGCGCGCAATTCGAAGGTCGCCGTGCCGAGCTTCAGCCGGTCGCCGGGCTTGAGATGCAGCCGTTCGAACAGCAGATCGGGGGCGGCCGCGCCGAAGACGCCGAATTCTTCGCCGAACAGTTCCTGCTTCGACAGCTTCGGTTCGGTCTCCAGCGCGCCATAGAGCGGATAGGCGTCGTCGACCGCCTTGGCCTCGACCAGTGCCTGATCCGAGCCGTCGGCCAGCCGCGCCATCGAGCGCATGCTGGCGGTGCGCGAAACGGTGCCGAGCCCGTCGAGGAAGCCGCGCTCGGCCTGGCTGGCGTCGCGCTGATTGATCTGGAAGCGGAGATCGCCGCCAAGCAGCGTCTGGCCCTGATCGGCGACGCCGGCGCTGATCGAGCGGGCAACCGAATTGACGCCGCCGATCGCCGCGACGCCGAGCGCGATGCAGGCAAGGAAGATCAGGAAGCCGGACAGGCCGCCGCGCATTTCGCGCAGCGAGAAGCGGACCGCGAGTTTCAGCGTCTGCGCCAGCGGCATCAGGCGGTGACCTTCAGGGGCGCCGGTGTTTCAATCCGGCCCGAACGCATCGAAACCTGGCGCGAACAACGCGCCGCCAGCGCCGGATCGTGGGTGACCAGCACCAGCGTCATGCCGCGCTCGGCCGCCTTGGCGAACAGCAGGTCGGCGACCTGCCGCCCGGTCGCCTGGTCGAGATTGCCGGTCGGCTCGTCGGCGATAAGGATGCGCGGCGACGGCGCCAGCGCCCGGGCGATCGCCACGCGCTGCTGCTCGCCGCCGGAGAGTTCGCCGGGATAATGGGTGACGCGGTCGCTCAGGCCCACCGCCGCCAGTTCGCGTGCCGCCACCGAAAACGGATCGGCATGGCCGGCCAGCTCCAGCGGCACCGCGACATTCTCGAGCGCCGTCATATTGGGGATGAGGTGGAAGGACTGGAAGACGATGCCAATGTTTCGGCCACGAAACGAAGCAATTTGGTCCTCGCTTTTGCCGTTGAGCAGCTCGCCGGCGATTCGTACCGTGCCCGAATCGACCCGTTCCAGGCCTGCCAGCACCATCAACAGTGTCGACTTGCCGGACCCCGAAGGGCCGACGATGCCGGTCGCCTCGCCGCGCCCCACTTCGAGGCTGACGTCCTTGAGCACATGGACAGACGAAGCGCCCTCGCCGAGCGTCAGCGATACGTCTTTCAGCGCGATGACGGCTTCTGTCAAAATGAAAGTGTCCTATATGGAACGTGAAGGCTCTGTTTGCCGGAAGCCGGGAAGAATCTTTTGGTCATATGGGGCCTGCCGCATGTCTTTCAAACGCCAGATAGCCGCAGGCTTGATCCTTTTCCTCGCCCTTTGCGGCGCCATTTCGTCGGCGCGGGCCGAGCCCTTCAAGATCGTCGGCTTCGGTGACAGCCTGATGGCGGGTTACGGTCTCGGGCCTGGCGAGGGTTTTACCGACAAGCTCCAGGCCGCGCTGCGCGCTAAGGGCCGTGACGTGGCCGTCGCCAATGCCGGTGTTTCCGGCGACACCACCAGCGGCGGCCTGGCGCGGCTCGACTGGTCGGTGCCGGACGGAACCCGGCTGGTCATCCTCGAACTCGGCGCCAACGACATGCTGCGCGGCGTCTCGCCCGATATTCCCAGGAACAACCTCGACGAGATGCTGGCCAGGCTCAAGCGGCGCAACATCGCCGTGCTCCTGGCCGGCATGCGCGCCGCGCCCAATCTCGGCGCCGACTATCAGACCGCCTTCGACCGCATCTTTCCGGAGCTGGCGAAAAAATACGATGTCACGCTCTACCCGTTCTTCCTCGACGGCGTCGCCGGGCAGCCCGGCATGCAGCTCGAGGATGGCCTGCATCCGAGCGCCAAGGGGGTCGACCAGATGGTCGAGCGCATCCTGCCGACGGTCGAGAAGGCCATCGCGGCGGTGCCCGGAGGCGCGTGAGGCCGGGCGGAACCGCTTTCCGTTAGGGAAGTTTTTAGCAAAGCCTGTGACCAATAAACCTCTTGCTCCATCAGCCTATCGATGATTCGCTATAGGTGACAGTTCGATTCGAGGAAGGGAGGCTCTTCATGCCGCGTCTTTTCACCGCCCTCGAAATTCCGCGTGATGCTGCCCTTTCGCTGTCCCTGCTCCGGGGCGGCCTGCCGGGGGCCCGCTGGATCGATGTCGAAAACTACCATCTGACGCTGCGCTTCATCGGCGATGTCGAAGGCCATGTCGCCGACGAGATCGCCAACGCGCTGGACCGCGTGCACCGCCCTTCCTTCTCGCTGACACTGTCCGGTGTCGGCGCTTTCGGCCAGAAAAAGCCGCACGCCGTATGGGCCGGCGCGTCCGCCTCGCCAGATCTGGCAGCGCTTCAGGGCGAGATCGAGCGCATCTGCCAGCGGCTCGGCATCCCCGCCGATCCGCGCAAGTTCATGCCGCACGTCACACTGGCGCGGCTGCGCAATTCGAGCCCGCTGGATGTCGCGCAATATCTGTCGGCACGCGGCAATTTCTCGACATTGCCGTTCCGCATCGGCCGCTTCGTCCTGATGTCGTCGCGCGATTCGGTCGGCGGCGGCCCCTACATCGTCGAGGAGGCCTGGCCGCTGTCCGGCAACGATGCCCGCGCCGCCAAACGCGTCGCCAGCGCCTCCGACGCTTCGCGGATCATGCGGTAGACCGAAGCGAACGCATCTTCGCCGTCATAATAGGGATCGGGCACGTCGCGCGCCTGTCCATGCGCGAACTCTAAAAACAGGTGCACCCGGTCCCGTGCGGGCGCCAGCGCCTCGAGGTCGGCGACGTTCGAGCGGTCCATGCCGAGGATCAGGTCGAAACGGGAGAAATCCTCACGCCGGACCTTGCGTGCTCTCTGTCCGGAAATGTCGATGCCGTGACGCATCGCGACGGCGATCGAGCGTGGATCGGGGGCCGAGCCGACCTCCCAGCCGCTTGTGGCGGCCGAATCGAGCAGCATGTCGCGGCCCCGGCCGCGCTCGGCCCAGACGGCGCGAAAAACACCTTCCGCCAGTGGCGAGCGGCAGATGTTGCCGAGGCAGACGAACAGAATGGAATTTATCGGCTTCATGCTCATTCGATATGCGCCGTTTGTGCATTTGGAACCCCAAAACCGCACAGCACTTCGGGGCGACTTGCACTATGGTGAGGGTCAAATTCGAAATAGCACGGGAAATCATCATGACGAGAGAAAAACTCAGCAAGGACGCCATCACCGCCGCCCTTGCCGAACTCGGCGACTGGTGGCTGGCCGCGGACGGTGGCTCGATCAAGCGCAGCTTCGTCTTCAGGAATTTCTCCGAAGCCTTCGCCTTCATGACCCGCGTCGCGCTGGCGGCCGAGAAGATGGACCATCACCCCGACTGGTCGAATGTCTACAAGACCGTCGACGTGACGCTGAATACCCATGACGCTGGCGGCGTCACGGCGCTCGACATCGCGCTGGCAAAGAAGATGAACCGCTATTTCGCCGGCTGGGTGCACGCCTGGCCGTGAGCGGTGACCCCAAATCGGCACCGGCATCTTGCAGCCGGGTCCGGCTTTCACCACATTTTCGCTCGCGAGGCATGCGCCAGGACGCGCATGAGACCCGCAAGGAGTGATTGATGGCGCGACAACCCGGTTTTGATTTCTTCGGCTTTGGCGACAGGCTGGGCGGCGAGGGCGAAGTGCGCGAGAAATTCTGGCGCACGGCCAAGAAGGCCGCGCGGCAGATCCCGTTCATGGAAGAGGTCGTTGCCGCCTATTACTGCGCCATGGACAAGAACACGCCGCTGCGCGCCAAGGGCATATTGGTGGCCGCGCTCGGTTATTTCGTCCTGCCGGTGGACCTCATCCCCGACTTCGTTGTCGGCCTCGGTTTCACCGACGACATCGCGGTGCTGACCGCAGCGATCACCGCCGTCAGCGCCCACATCACGCCGGCACATCGCCAGGCCGCCAAGGACGCCATTGCCGACAAGGGCTGAGCGTCGTCACGTGGCGCTTGGCCTGTGGACAGAGGCGTTTGGAGGCCCTGCTGAAAAGTCAAACTCTTGCCGCTTTCGTGGCCTCCAAGTCGCCGAAGGGACGTCGCGCCGGCCGCTGACAATGCGGCGGTGCGGGAATGGCGGCGGTTTCCGGGGGTGAGCGTCCTTTTCTTGAGGGAAATTCACCGTTTGGTAACCCAGATTAAATCAAAATGAAGCGACGGCTGGACGCCATGCGGCCCGCCCCCGCACCATTTGGAATACGGGAAAGACGATGCGCGGATTGATAGCACTGGTTTCGAGTCTGGTCCTGGTGGCCTCGGCAGCGCCTGTTCTGGCGCAGCAGGCGACCAAGATCGGCCAGCACAATGCCTGGGGCACCTATAGCTACCAGGCATCGGGCGGCAAGGTCTGCTACGTGCTCACCGTGCCGACCGACAAGCAGCCGCCGACGCTCGACCATGGCGACATGTTCTTCTTCGTCAGCCAGCGTCCCGGCCAGCAGGTGTCCTACGAGCCGCAATTCATCGCCGGCTACAATTTCCAGGAAGGCTCCAAGGCCACCGTCACCATCGACAAGAAGTCCTTCTCGATGTTCACGCGCGGCAAGTCGGCCTGGGTCGAGAACGCCGCCGAGGAGCCGGTGCTGATCGCCGCCATGAAGACCGGCACCGACATGAAGGTGACGGCGAAGTCCGGCCGCGGCAACCCCACCTCCTATGTCTTCTCGCTGAAGGGCATTTCGGCGGCGCTGACGTCGATCGCCAAGTGCAAATAGGCAAACCTTCATTTTGAAGCGAATGGGCCGGGCTGCAAAGCCTGGGCCTTTGCTTTTTCAGCCCTGACCTGGCTCCGGCACTGTCTCCGCCCGCCGCCGCCGGATCGCCTCGGCGATGAAGACGCGCGACAGTGCATGATAGAGCGGCTCGTGCGAGATCAGGCGCGCCGTGCCATAGCCCAGCATCGAGGCCAGCATCAGCGCGATGACATTGTCGTGATTGCCGGTCATTTCCAGGATGATGACGAAGGCCGTCATCGGCGCCTGCACGACGCCGGCGAAATAGCCGGCCATGCCGAGCAGCGCGGCGGCACCAGCGCTGGAACCAAACAGCAGCCCGAGCGAACTGCCGATGCCGGCGCCGACCGCCAGCGACGGCGCGAAGATGCCGCCGGGAATGCCCGAGACCATCGACAACACGCCGGCCAGGAATTTTTCGGCAAAGAAGAACCCTGGCAGCGGCGTGCCTTCGACAGCGCCGCGCGCCTGTGCGTAGCCGGTGCCGAAGGTCAGCCCGCCGGAGGCGATGCCGATCGCCGCCACGCCAAGCCCGCAGACAGCCGCCACCAGCAGTGCGCGAGCCAAGGGCTGCTGCGTGTGCCAGCGCCGGATCCGCCGCGTGATCTTCAGCGCCAGCAGCGAGAACAGCGCGCCGAAGCCGCCGCCGATGACGCCGCAGCCAAGCACCAGCGGCCAGTCGGCGGCAAAGGCGATGGTTTCCTTCGAGACGCCGAAATAGGTGTAATTGCCGAGCAGGCCGAGCGAGGCGAGGCCGGCCAGGATCACTGCCGTCAGCACCAGCCCGTTGGTGCGCGCCTCATAGGTGCGGCCCATCTCCTCGATAGCGAAGACGATGCCGGCGAGCGGCGTGTTGAAGGCGGCGGCAATGCCGGCGGCCGAGCCGGCCAGGATCAGGCCGCGCGCCTGCGCCATGCCGCCCCAGCGCGCCGCCTGCAGCATCAGCGAGGCGCCGACCTGCACGGTCGGACCCTCGCGGCCGATCGAAGCGCCGCAGAACAGGCCGATGACGGTAAGCGCGATCTTGCCTGCCGCCAGGCGAAGCGAAAGGAGATGACCGCGATCCTCGTCGTCGCGCAAATGGCGAGCGGCGATCGCCTGCGGAATGCCGCTGCCCTGCGAACCGGGGAAAAAGGCCTGGGCAAGCCAGGCGCAGAGCACGAAGCCGAGCGGTGTTATGATCAACGGCAGGTAGAAGCGCCAGCCGCCACCGTTGCCGGTGACGAGGTGAAACAGCGTTTGCGCCCGGTCGGCCAGTATCGCGAACAGCACGCTGATCAGGCCGATCGAGACCGCGCCGGCCCAGAATACCAGCCGCGGCTGCCAGACGCGCCGCGAGGCCCACATCGCCTGTGAGCGCCGCAACATCGGGTATTTTCGCGATATACCGGCCATCCGCGCCTCATTGTGGTGGCCCGGCGTAGCACACCCACGGAGCCGATCAAGCCTGTGGGGCTGATCCACGCGTCGGATCCCGCCGGCGTACACCGGCGGGATCCGGGCTGGCTCACATGGCCATTTTTTCACATTCGGCCTGAGCCTTCTTGGTCGACGTATCGATCATGTAGGCTTTGCCCTTGGCGTCGGTCATCATCATCATGCAGTGCTTGATCGGCTTTGCCATCTTCATCATCTCGGCGCCCATCTTTGCATCCGGCATCATGGTGCCCATATGCCCGTCCGGCATGATCGCCATCACTTCTCCACCCTTCATCATCGTCATCGTGCCCATCGCGTCTTCGGCAAATGCCTGCGAGGCGGAAAGGCCGACGAGGCCGGCAATGACGGCGAACTTGATAGAGTTCATTCTGCATACTCCCATTTTGTAGAGGCATAGTTGCCCCATTCAGACTTCGCAGGCGCGATGGGAATCGTTACGCGAACACGATCATGTGATCGGTCAATAGGGGCTGCCGTCCAAACAGGCGGAAGCATTGCTTCGGTGCAAGGTCGACCCCCACTCCGTCGCGCTTCGCTCGCCACCTCTCCCCGATCGACGGGGCAGAGGAAGGGCGCGAAATGATTCCAGCCAGCGCCTTTCCTCTCCCTCCGGAGGGAGGAGGGGTGGCGCTGAGAAGCAGCGACGGAGTGGGGGAAGCCGCTCGTCAATCGCGCCGCCGCCGCAAGACAGGCATAACCCTGCACAGGAGGAGGAAAGCCCGGCAGGGCAATGAAGGCCAGCGCCGACCTTCAAGGTCAGGCGATCATACAATGAAGCGCACTGCATGACTCCGCGCTCAACCTGTGCTATGCGCCGCGCTTCAGTTCCCGGCACGATGAATGAAATCGGCCGCAAAACGCTTATATCAGTGCGACCATGACCCTTTCCTTCGACCTCACCACTGAAGGTGCCCGTGACGCGTTGCGCGCCCGCGCCGCGCCCGAGAAGCCGTCGCTGATCGGCCTGACGCGGGCAGAGCTCGCGGAGGCGCTCGTCGCGTCCGGTATCGTGCCGGAGCGCCAGGCAAGGATGCGCGCCCAGCAGCTCTGGCACTGGATGTATGTGCGCGGCGTCTCCGACTTCGCCGGCATGTTCAACATCTCCAAGGACCTGCGCGCCGAGCTCGACAAGCATTTCACCGTCGCGCGTCCCGAGATCGTCGAGGAGCAGATTTCTTCCGACGGTACCCGCAAATGGCTGTTCCGCTTTCCGGCGCGCGGCGCCGGCCGGCCGGTCGAGATCGAGACCGTCTATATTCCCGAGGAAGGCCGCGGCACGCTTTGCATCTCCTCGCAGGTCGGCTGCACGCTGACCTGCTCCTTCTGCCACACCGGCACGCAGAAGCTGGTGCGCAATTTGACGGCGGAAGAGATTCTCGCCCAGCTGCTCACCGCGCGCGACCGGCTCGGCGATTTCCCCGACCGCGACACGCCGGACGGCGCCATCGTGCCGGCCGAGGGCCGCAAAGTGTCCAACATCGTCATGATGGGCATGGGCGAGCCGCTCTACAATTTCGAGGCTGTGAAGAAGGCGCTGCTGATCGCTTCCGACGGCGACGGGCTTTCCCTGTCGAAGCGGCGCATCACGCTGTCGACCTCCGGCGTCGTGCCGGAAATCTTCCGCACCGGCGAGGAGATCGGCGTCATGCTGGCGATCTCGCTGCATGCCACCAATGACGATCTGCGCGACCTCTTGGTGCCGATCAACAAGAAGTATCCGCTGAAGGAACTGATCGCCGCCTGCCGCGCCTATCCCGGCCTGTCGAACGCCAAGCGCATCACTTTCGAATATGTGATGCTGAAGGACGTCAACGATTCCATCGAGGATGCCAAGGGCCTGATCAAGCTGCTCAAGGGCATTCCGGCCAAGATCAATCTGATCCCGTTCAACCCGTGGCCGGGCACCAACTACCAGTGCTCGGACTGGGAGACGATCGAGAAATTCGCAGACTACATCAACAATGCCGGCTATGCCTCGCCGATCCGCACACCGCGCGGCCGCGACATCCTCGCCGCCTGCGGCCAGCTGAAATCGGAATCCGAGCGCATGCGAAAAGTGGACCGGCTGGCGCTGGAAGCCATGATGATCGCGGGGCACGGGGAGGCGTGAGCCGTCTCGTCGTCGGGCTCAAACGTATCGCCATGATAGCCGTCGGTTACATCGCCGGTGTGCTGACCTCGATCCTGGTGCCGGTGCTGCTGATCACGCTGCTGGAAGGTATCGAGTACGGCAACTGGTCGCTGGTCTTCACCTTCGACTGGCTGCGGTCGTTTCCGCTCGCCGTGCTGACCGTGGCGGTCTGCGCGCTGCTGATCGTCGGGCCTGCGATCCTGGTCGCCGAATGGTTTTCGCTGCGGGGATGGTTCTATTTCGCGGTCACGGGCGCGATCACCTCCATCGCCTTTGGCGTCCTTGTCCCGGGCTCGGCCGGAGGCTTTGTGTTCAATCCAGGCTTTCTCGGCTTCCTGGCCACGGCCGGCACCGCCGCCGGTTCGGTCTACTGGCTGTTGGCCGGGCGCGAGTCCGGCCGTCTGACGCCGCGGGATCCCGGATGACCCGTCTCGTCGCCTATCTCGTGCGCTTTGCCATGATCCTGTTCGGCTATGCCGTCGCCTCGCTGGCGGCGAGCGCCTTCCTCAACGTGCTGTTCCTGGCCTCGCTCGGCTATACGCCTGACCACACATACCCGACGGCGACGGCGTCGCTGTATTTCTCGATCCCCTTCGTCGCTCTGTTCGTCGCCTATTTCGCTTTCCTGCCGGCGGTGATCGTCATCCTGCTTGCCGAAATCCTCGGCCGGCGCGACTGGCTGTACTACGCGCTGGCGGGCGCGGTGGTGGCGGGCGTTTTCCTCGGCCTGGTCGACCACGCCCAAGAGTCCACCTTCGCGATCACCGACGCCAGCGCCATCATGGCGGTGATCGGCGGCGGCATGGTCGGCGGTATCTTCTACTGGCTGAGCGCCGGGCGCTGGGCCGGAAACTGGTGGAAAGAGGCGAACGCGCCTACTTCGCCTGGGCCGTCAGGATCTTGAGCGCGAAGGCCGAGAACACGCCGGCGAAGAGATAGTCGACCACCCGCGTGACGCGCGGGCTGGCCTTCATCGCCGCGGAAAATTTCTCCGCCGCCAGCACCATCGGCACCGTCACCGGGATCGACAGCACGATGAACATCGAGCCCAGGAAGAACAGCTTTCCCGGCGCGTTCGGGTCATGCGCGGAGACGAACTGCGGCAGGAAGGTCATGAAGAACAGGATGATCTTGGGATTGAGCAAATTGACGCCGAGCCCGGCCGCCCAGCTGCGCAGCAGCGAGATCTGCGGGCCTATCTTCTTTACCGGCGAAAAGGCCGACCCCTTGGCGATGGCCTGCCAGGCCAGGAAGACGAGATAGCCGGCGCCAAAGATCTTCAGCACGAAAAAGGCCATCGGCGAGGCGACGATCAGCGCCGAGACGCCGACCACCACCAGCGTGGTGTGGATCAGCGTGCCGCACAGCGCGCCGGCCATCGAGGCAAAGCCGGTGGCGCGCCCCTGGCTCAGCGTGCGCGAGACGAACAGGGTCATGTCGGGCCCGGGCGTGATCGCCAGGATCACGGTGGCGATGGCGAACTGGATCAGCGTGGCGGTGTCGGGAATGAAGGACATGGCAGGCCCCAGGAAACGCATAGGCCTATACAGCATGCGCCGTGCCGGCGCCAGATAAAGCGTTGATCCAGCAAGGCAATCGCTTTCCGCAATGACAGTTCCCGCTCGTGGCGGCGAGCGTCAGCCGGTGGCTGTCCTCACCCTGACAGGCACCTCGAAGGTGGGCGGGCCGTCCTGGCCGTCAAGCCTGCCGATGAGCACGATCTGATCGATCGGCTTGGGGCGGCCGAGGAAATAGCCTTGCGCCTCGTTGCAGCCCTCGACCTGCAGGATGCTGAGCTGGACATCGGTCTCGACGCCTTCGGCAAGCACGGGAATGTCGAGGCTGCGCCCCAGGGTCAGCACCGCGCGGATGATCGCCTTGGCCTGCGGGCTGCGCTCGACATCGGCCATGAAGGAGCGGTCGAGCTTGATCTTGTCGAACGGGAACGAGCGCAGCGTGTCGAGCGAGGAATAGCCGGTGCCGAAATCGTCGATCGCGATCGTCACCCCCAGCGCCTTGATCTGGCGCAGCACGTGCAGCGTGCGCACCTTGTCGGCGACGATCGTCGATTCGGTCAGCTCGAGCTCGAGACGCTTCGGCGACAGGCCGGTCTCGACCAGGATTTGGTGGACGAGCGTGGCGAGATCGGCATGGGCGAACTGCACCGGCGACAGATTGACCGCGATCTTGTGGCCATTGTCCCAGGAGGCGGCCTGGCGGCATGCCGTGCGCAGCACCCATTCGCCGATCGCCAGGATGGAACCGTTTTCCTCGGCGATCGGAATGAATTCGGCGGGCGGAACCATGCCGTGCACGGGGTGCGTCCAGCGCAGCAACGCCTCGTAGCCGCACGTGGCGCCGGTCTGCACCGAGGTCTGCACCTGGTAGTGCAGCGAGAGTTCGCCATGGTCGATCGCCTGACGAAGGTCGGTGGCCAGCGCCCGGCGCGCCCGCGCCGTCTCGTCCATCGCCGATTCGTAGAAGCAGACGGCCCGCGTCACGTCGTTTTTGGCCCGGTACATGGCCAGATCCGCATTGCTGACCAGCCTCTCCCGGTCGGCCCCGTCGCACGGATAGACGGCAACCCCGATGCTGGCGCCGGTGACGCTCTCGAAATCGTCGATCCGCAACGGCTCGAACAAAGATTTCTCCAGCCGCGACACCAGGCCGAGCAGGTCGTTCTGGTCCTTGAAGCGCTTGATGGCGGCAAATTCGTCGCCGCCGAGCCGGGCGACGAACTCGCCGTCGCCGGCCAGCTTCGCCAGCCTGCGGGCAATGATCTTGAGCGCCTGGTCGCCGGCGGCGTGTCCCCTGAGGTCGTTGATTTCCTTGAACCGGTCGAGGTCGATGACGATGACGGCGGTCATCGTGTCCCGTTCCTCGCGCGCCCGCTCGATCTCATGGTCGAGGCGGTCGTTGAAGGAGACCCGGTTGGCAAGGCCGGTGAGCGAGTCGTTGAGGGCAAGATGCTGCAGCCGCTCGAAGCTCTCGAGCCGGCCGCGTTCGTCGATCAGATAGCTGGCGAACCCGGTGGCGGCGACGATCAGGCCGACCACGGCGACCGCGACGGCCATGGCTTCCAGGATGTCGGGATTGGTGCCCGTGGTGATGAAGGAAAGCGGCGTCACCGCCACCGCCGCCATTGCCGTGAAATGCAGGCCGACGATCGCCAGCACCAGAAGGCCGATGCCGACATAGTGCGACCAGCGGTACGGCCGGCGCATCGCATGGCCGACCGCCACAGAGGAGAATGCCATCGCGATCAGCACCGAAGCGACGACGTAGCCGGCGTCCCATTCGACGATGCCGGCCACGTGATAGGCCATCATGCCGGTATAGTGCATGGCCGAGATCGCCAGCCCGACAAGGCATCCGCCCCATTCCGGCGCCAGGCCGCGGCCTTTGTCGAGCGCAAGGCCGAAGCCCACCCCGGTACCGACCATGGCGATGACCAGGGAGATCATGGTGAGCGCCGGATCGAAGGTGATCGGCGCGCCGGGCTGATAGGCCAGCATGGCGATGAAATGCGTGCACCAGATCGAGGAACCGGCCGCGACCGCGGTCAGGAAAAGCCATCCCCGCATCTGCACGCCGACGGTTCTCCTGGCGCGGTCCAGCAGGCCGATCGTCACCCAGCAGCCGGTGACGCACATCAGCGCCGCCAGCAGGACGAGCCACAGATTATGCTCCGTGACGATGCATGATATGACGCGCATCAGGAATGGTCCAAGTCCGAGACACCCGCAATGAGCAGGCAAAAGCCGCTTGGCCACCCGTTGCGTGGCCAGGGCAGTTCCGTGTCGCTGCTTTAGCGGCAGGACGTGAAAACTTGCTTAAATCCGGGGCATAAATGCAGCCCATGATTGTAGCCGGTTGTTTCCCCAGGGGCTGATCGCGGGACCGCGCTGGCGAAAAGCCTGACGCGGTTCCATGCACTCGCCGCGCGCTGGATCAGCAGTCTGGCGCCGCGCCTGCTTGCTCGCTTTGCCGTTCCTGCTAAAAGGCGCTCCGACAATGCGTGACGCCCTTGCCCAGGCGTCCGCCACCGACGGAGCAGAAATGTCCAAGACCAAAGACGTCAAGAAAGTCGTGCTCGCCTATTCCGGCGGCCTCGACACATCCATCATCCTGAAATGGCTGCAGACCGAACTCGGTGCCGAAGTCGTCACCTTCACCGCCGATCTCGGCCAGGGCGGTGAGCTGGAGCCGGCACGCAAGAAGGCCGAGATGATGGGCATCAAGGACATCCGCATCGTCGATGTGCGCGAGGAATTCGTCGCCGATTTCGTCTTCCCGATGTTCCGCGCCAACACCGTCTATGAAGGCACCTATCTGCTCGGCACCTCGATCGCGCGGCCGCTGATCTCCAAGCACCTGGTCGAGATCGCCAGGGAAACCGGCGCCGATGCGATCGCGCATGGCGCCACCGGCAAGGGCAACGACCAGGTGCGTTTCGAGCTGTCGGCCTATGCGCTGAACCCTGACATCAAGGTCATCGCGCCGTGGCGCGACTGGTCGTTCAAGTCGCGCACCGACCTGATCAACTTCGCCGAGCAGCACCAGATCCCGGTGGCCAAGGACAAAAGGGGCGAGGCGCCGTTCTCGGTCGACGCCAACCTGCTGCACTCCTCTTCCGAAGGCAAGGTGCTGGAAGATCCCTGGAGCGAGCCGCCGGAATTCGTCCACCAGCGCACCGTCTCGCCGATGGACGCGCCGGACAAGGTCACCGAGATCGAGATCGAATTCCTGAAGGGCGATCCGATCGCGCTCAACGGCAAGAAGCTGTCGCCGGCGACCATGCTGGCCGCCCTCAACGATCTTGGCCGCGACAATGGCATCGGCCGGCTCGACCTGGTCGAGAACCGCTTCGTCGGCATGAAATCGCGCGGCGTCTACGAGACGCCCGGCGGCGCCATCCTGATCGTGGCCCACCGCGCCATCGAATCGATCACGCTCGACCGCGGCGCCGCGCACCTCAAGGACGAGTTCATGCCGCGCTATGCCGAGCTCATCTACAACGGATTCTGGTTCTCGCCCGAACGCCTGATGCTGCAGGCGATGATCGATAAGAGCCAGGAAGACGTCGAAGGCACGGTGCGGCTGAAGCTCTACAAGGGCAACGTCATGGTCACCGGCCGCAAGTCGAAGAAGACGCTCTATTCGGACGCGCTGGTCACCTTCGAGGATGACCGCGGCGCCTATGACCAGAAGGATGCCGCCGGCTTCATCCGCCTCAATGCGCTGAGGCTGCGCACGCTGGCCGCGCGCAACCGCAAGGGCTGATGTCCAGACAGCGGCCTGACGCTTTGCCAATCCACGTTGAAGAAACCCGGCCGAAACGCCGGGAGGGTGATATGCCCGGGCGCTTGGCCATTCCTGGAATCGGTTTCCTGCCCGCCTTGGCTGTCCTGGCGAGTTTGGCAGTTGCCAAAGCCGACGATTATGACCCCGCCTCGCTCGACCTCGCCGCGCTGATCGAATGCAGGGCCGACGTGTCCGCTTATACTGGCTATGCCCTTTGGCTGGCCGGTGATCCCGGCGCGGCCAGCACGCTCGGCTGGAAAGAGGTGCCGTCAGGCAATGCCTTCCTGCGGCAGTATCAACTGCCCGTCCCGGCCCATGTCTTCGGCCGCGAGACGGGAACAATCGTCTTTACCGCGTCAGGGCCGATGGCGGTGCTTGACGGCATTGCCGCGCCTGACCTCGCCCGGCAGCTCGACGTCCCGGCAATGGTCTCGTCGCCGGATAAATTCCTGGGCGAGAAGGTCGTGGCCGAAAGCATCGACGACACCGGCGGCGTCAGCCTTTCCACGCGCATCACGCTCAACGTCTCGACCGTCGCTTCCCATCCCGGCAAGACGCTGGCCGGCTGCTCCTACGTGCTTGATGTGAAATAGAAAATCCGGCGTTGCACGGAGTTCGGTTGAGCCAAGTGAAATACGCCCCCGGCTCAGGGATTTGACCGGCGCATCGGCGACGACCCCGCTGGCGGTTAGCCGGGAACGCCACCGCTTCGTCATCCACGGGCGGAGCAAGGAGCGTAGCGACGCGGCGCAGACCCGAGGATCCATGCCGCGACCATCGAACTCCGCCACGGTGCAGAATTCTGCTCCGCTGCACCCTTCGTCCAACGTCACGGCATGGATCCCAGGGTCTCCGCGACGGAGCTTCGCTCCTGCTTCGCCCTAGGATTGTTTGAGAAGGATCAGGTAGTCTGGCGGCCGGGACTGCGGCCCATCACAGCCGGCAGTCCCGGCGGCAGGCGACCGTCCCTGGGATCGGGCAAGCACCCGACGTCATCATGGTCCCTGCCGTCTTTGTCCGCCATCGCTTGGAGAGTTGATTGGCCGCTGGCTCGCGCCACGCCCGCAAACAATCCGAAGCCCTTTAAGGATACCACCAGCATGGCCTTCTTGCACCAACAACCGCAAATGTGCCTCGGCTTCGACATCGCCAAGGACACCGTCACCGTCTGCGACGGCACCACCACCCGCACCATCGCCAATCAGCGCAAGGTGATCCGCGCCTTCCTCAAGAGCTACAACACATAGACCTTGTCGTGTGCGAGCCGACCGGCGGTCACGAAGGCTTGCTGCTCGAAGAGTGCCTGTGCGCCGGCATCGCCTGTCATCGCGCCGACACGCTCAAGGTCAAGAGCTTCATCCGCTCCTACGGCACGCACGGCAAGAGCGATGCCATCGATGCCGCGATGTTGAGAGCCTACGGTCGCGAACGCTGGGGAAAGCTGACCCTTTGGCAAGCTCCGGATCCCGACGAGACTTGCTTGCGCGCCCTGGTGCGGCGCCGCCAGGAACTCATCGCCATCAAAATCGCCGAGAAGAACCGCGCCAAGGCACCTGGCGGCCGCGAGCTCGCCGCCTCCTTCGAGGCCGTGATCAATGTCGTCGAGCGTCAGATCCAAGCTATCGATGCCGCCATGCGCAAGCTGATCGCCAACAGCCGTACCCTCAAGCACCGAGCCGCCATCTGCACGGCCATGGACAGTCTCGGCCCGATCGTGGCGGCCAAGCTGCTGGCCACCTTGCCCGAGCTCGGCACCATGACACGTCGAAAGGCTGCCGCGCTTGCAGGGCGCGCGCCTCATCCAAACGACGGCGGGCAAAAGCAAGGCTACCGCAAAATCCGCGGCGGACGACCCGAGATCAGGAGCATGCTCTACATGCCCGCATTGCACGCCGCTGCCGGAAGGGGTGAGTTCGCAACCTTCTACAAACGCCTCATCACCAACGGCAAAAAGCCAATGGTGGCCATCGCTGCCGTCATGCGAAAGATCGTCGTCACCTTAAACGCTAGGCTCAGGGACGCCGCCATTCCTCAGAGTTGATGACGAAGTAGGGGACTTCCACCAACACAAAAGCCCGGCGCATGGCCGGGCTTTTGTCGAACAGAGCACCCTCAGGAAAAGCGTGAAGCGGTTTTCCGTCCGGAATTGCCTCAAAACAAAGAGTTGGACTTCAATCAGTCGCCGTCGATCGCCGTGGCGATGCGCACGATGGCCTGCTGGTAGACGTTGGCGTCGTTCCAGCCGGCAATTGCGCCGACATTGTCCGCCGCGCTCGCGCCCCGCCGCCAGCCATGGGCCTTGAGGAAGTTGGCGGTGGACGCCAGCGCGGTGGCCTTGTCGCGGAGGTTGCCGCTGCCCACGCCATATTTCAGGACATTCCCGGGCAGGAACTGCGTGTGACCGATCTCGCCATGCGCGGCGCCGACCGACGAGGCGCTCAAGGCGCCGCGATCGACCAGCTTCAGCGCCGCAATGGCATGCGGATGAAAGAATTCCGGGCGGCGGCAATCATAGGCAAGCGTCAAAATGGCCGAGACCGTATTCTGGTTGCCCATGGACGAACCGAAGCCGGTCTCCATGCCCCAGATGGCCAGCAACACACCGGGCGACACGCCGTAATTGCTTTCGATCTGGCTGAACAGCGCCGCGTTCGCCTTTTTCAGCGAACGGCCCTTGGAAATGATCGCCTCGCCGCCACGGCGCTTCATGAAGGCATCCACCGAGCCGCTGAACGCCTTGTGAATGCCGCGGTCGACGGAGATTGTCTTTGTCGCGTAAGTGGCGCCAGCCAAAGCGGCCAGACCCTTGGCGCCGACACCTTCGGACTTGGCCTGTGCGGCGAAGCCCGGTTTCCAGGCGTCGAAGCCGGCACCGGTGCTGCCACAGCTCGCCGCCGCCTGTGCACCCGTCGCCAGCCCAAGCACCGCCACCACCGCGGCCGCTAAAATCCTACCCTTGGCAAGAAATGCCATTTTGTTCTCCTGGTTGCCTGATTCACGTCCCATCAGCGAATTTGCCAGCGAAACGTGCATTTGTCACCGTCCGCGGCACGATGCTGGCGAATGCCGGGGAATTTGCCTACGATCAAGTGATTATTGTGGCGGGGTCGAAATAACCATGGAAGACGTTGATGTCGCATCGGCGGCCGTGCCTGTGCCAGCGCCCGGCATTTCGGTGTGCCTTTCGGCATAGGCGGCGTGATCATCGGCGACGGCGCGGCGGGGCTTGCCACGGCCAGGACCCTGCGTGCCATGGGCCGCATGCGGCGAAACATCATCGACACAGGCGGAACGGCGGCCGGCGCTCGGCGTTGGGCACCTGCCGCCCGCTGGCTCTGAGGTTTTGAGGCCGACATGAAACTGTTCGACTGCCCGCATTGCGGCCATCGTCTCTACTTCGAGAATGCGCAATGCCTGAATTGCTCCAGCCTCGTGCTCTACGATCCCGAGCATGCCCGCTTCGCCCTGTCGGGCGCCGACGGCATCTTCCAGTGCACCAATGCCGATGAATGTGCCTGCAACTGGATGGCCGAACCGGGACATGGGTTTTGCCGCGCCTGCGGGCTGAACCAGCTGATCCCCGATCTTTCCGTCGACGGCAACCGCCGACGCTGGATCCGGGTCGAAGCGGCCAAGAAGCGCGCCATCTATTCGCTGCTCGCCTTCGGCCTGCCGGTGGCGCCCAAACAGGCGCCTGCGGACGAGGTGGGCCTCGCTTTCGACTTCCTCGCCGATCCGATCGGCGGCGGGCCGGGCGGCGAACGCATCCTGACCGGCCATGACAATGGCCTGATAACGCTCAACGTCGCCGAGGCCGATTCAGCCGAGCGCGAGAAGCGTCGCGTCGAGATGGGTGAGAATTACCGGACGCTGCTCGGCCATTTCCGCCACGAGCTCGGCCACTATTACTGGGATCGCCTGATCCGCGACGATCCGCAAAGGCTGGACGCTTTCCGCACTTTGTTCGGCGACGATCGCGCCGATTACGAACAGGCGCTGAAGACCTATTACGCCAATGGTGCCGCGCCCGACTGGCAGCAAAACCACATCTCGGCCTACGCCACCTCGCATCCCTGGGAGGACTGGGCCGAGACCTGGGCCCACCATCTGCACATCACCGACACGCTGGAGATGGTCCACGCGCTGAACTTCCCGCTCGGCCGGCTGGAGACGGTGGAAGCCAATGATTTGCCGCGAGGCGACACCGGCGGCGAACTGCAGGCGGCCCCTTCGGACCCTGCCAACGCGCCCGAGCCCTTCGAAAAGATCCTTGCCCGCTGGCTGGTGCTGTCGGAAGCCTCCAATTCGATCAACCGCTGCATGGGCCTGCCCGACCTCTATCCCTTCGTCATTTCGGACCTGACGGCGCGAAAACTGGCCTTCGTTCACGAGCTTTTGACCGGACTGCCGAAAGGCGCGGGAACAAATCGTGAGTTGGCGCGGGCGTTTTAGCCGGAACGCATGCGCCGCTGCCCCGTTTTCACCGCCGAGGGACCATGAAAACGGAGTGAAGCCATGAAATCCGTCTTGTTGCCCGCAATCGCCGGGATGATGACCGTGATGTCGGGCGCCGCCTTTGCCGACACCGCCGTCTCGGCCGTCACCGATCTCAACGTGCGCGCCGGGCCCGGTCCGCAATATCCTGTCATCGGCGTGCTCGCCGCCGGCCAGTCCGCGACGCTCAATGGCTGTATCGAAAACAGCAAATGGTGCACCATCGCCGAAGCCGGCGGCCAGGGCTGGGTCTATTCCGACTATGTAACGGCCGATTTCAGCGGCAGCCGGGTGATCCTGACGCAGCGTCCGCACGGCTCCAGCGTGGCGATCGTCTCGCCGCCGGAAGACATCGGCAATTATTCGACCGACTATACCGGGGCGATTGTCGCCGGCCAGCCGGCCGAGGACGCCTTTCCTCCGCCTCCGGCCGAGGTCCGCACCTATGTCGACACCCATCGCCTCGACCCCGTCTATCTCGACGGCGAGGTGGTGACCGGCGCGACCCTGCCCGACACGGTCGAGCTGCGCGAGATTCCCGACTACAACTACCGCTATGTCTATGTGAACGGTCAGCCGGCACTGATCGACCCGCAGACGCGGCGCATCATGTACGTGGTGCGGTGACGGCGGTCGCGGCAACAGGTTGCCTATTGGGAAGCGCCACCCCTTTGCGACGGCGTCCTTCTCCCCGTCACTATAGGGGAGAAGATGCCGGCGGGCAGATGAGGGGGGCGCCGAGGTTCCGCCAAAAGCACCGCACTGATCTGGCGCATGTCAGCACGTCGCATGTTGAACGCCAGAACCTCACCATGCGGATGCATATGCGCCGCTTCACGCGCTTAACCAATGCATTCTCGAAGAAGTTCGAAAACCACGTTCACATCGTCGCGCTGTACACCGTCTGGTACAACGTCATTCGCATTCACAAGACGCTGAAAATGTTGCCGGCAATGGCCGCTGGCGTTTCGAATACGCTCTGGTCAATGCACAATCTTTGCGAGAAGATGGACGCCGTCGCGCAGAAGCCGGGTAAGCGCGGCTCTTACAAAAAGCGAGTGGTCGACGGCTAATGCCTACGCAGAAAGCTAGCGACGGGGATTGGAAGCGCTGCGACGAATGCCGCAGCAAATTTGTGGCGTCGTCATCCAAGATGGCGTTCCTATGC
Organism: Mesorhizobium sp. WSM4312; assembly: GCF_002294875.1. Classification (NCBI taxonomy): domain Bacteria; kingdom Pseudomonadati; phylum Pseudomonadota; class Alphaproteobacteria; order Hyphomicrobiales; family Phyllobacteriaceae; genus Mesorhizobium; species Mesorhizobium sp. WSM4312. The sequence continues at coordinate 170,543 of NZ_NSFU01000011.1, forward strand.
CCAGAGTGTTCTCACCATCTCTATGGGTATGAAAACTGTCGCCATGAGTTCGACGGCGCTCGCTGCAAACTGTGCGGATGGAATGGCAGACGGTCGCGCCTTATCCGATCCCTAATTTCAAACTGAGACACTACCGGCCGCTGGCGTCACTGATAAGCTTTGGGAGATTGCGGACATCGTTGCGCCAATCGAGGCGAAAGAAGCCGAGAAGCCGAGAAGCCGAGAAGCCGAGAAGCCGACTGTGCGCGGTCCCTACAGAAAAGGGAAGGCAATTGAAAATCTCTCCAGATGAGTACGATTCTTACAGAGGCTTTTTTCGATACTTCCTCGAAACATTCGAGTCCGACGCACTTCGCGACCCCGCAACCAATCCATTAAACGTATTGGCAAATTTCGAAGCTCGGTCGCCGGCGAAGGCCAGAATAGGATTGGCCCTTGCAATAGGCGATTGCCTCGAAGGCTCACACCGCCTTTCCGTTGAGCAGGTAAGGCTCGCAGATGAGCAACTTCAGCGGAACGGTCTGCCGACAATTTCGTACTTGCGCGCCCGGCATCGGTCGGGCGTCGAGGGCATTCTCAAGCGCAACAAAATCCGAAATGAACGCGAATACTATGCCGTTCGAAATGTGGTCGAGGTTGCTAGCGACGAGAACGGGCGGACCGAGCTTTGGCGCCTGCTAAGTGAGTTTGAAAACATCTGAATTTTCAAACTGAGACACTACCCACCTGGCCCTTGTCTTGACTCCGCGGCCGATTTCCTGTCTACACGCCTCGAATTCCGCGACGAGTATCCCTCCGAGCAAGCCGACCAGGACGCCGAAGCCTCTTTGAGGTGGTGCTGTAAAGAGATCCTGGAGGCCAACACCCGGCAGCGCAATGCGCCCCCGGGTGCTTTTTGGTTTTGGGCTTTGCTTTTGCTTGGACAGTTGGCGCGAACGCATTACCTCTCGGGTCGAATGAACCGAGATCGAAGGACGCAATATGTTTGAATCGCTGCAGGAGCGTCTTGGCTCCATCCTGAACGGCCTGACCGGCCGCGGCGCGCTTTCCGAGGCTGATGTCTCGGCGGCGCTGCGCGAGGTGCGCCGTGCGCTGCTCGAGGCCGACGTGGCGCTCGAAGTGGTGCGCTCCTTCACCGACAAGGTGCGCGAGAAGGCTGTCGGCGCCGCGGTGCTGAAGTCGATCAAGCCCGGCCAGATGGTCGTCAAGATCGTCCATGACGAGCTGGTCGACATGCTGGGCGCCGAGGGCGTCGCCATCGACCTCAATGCGCCGGCCCCCGTCGTTATCATGATGGTCGGCCTGCAGGGCTCCGGCAAGACGACCACTTCGGCCAAGATCGCCAAGCGGCTGACCGAGCGCCAGAACAAGAAGGTTCTGATGGCCTCGCTCGACACGCGGCGGCCCGCCGCGCAGGAGCAGCTGCGCCAGCTCGGCGAGCAGACCAAGGTCGCGACGCTGCCGATCATTGCTGGCCAGAACCCCGTCGACATCGCCAAGCGCGCCGTGCAGGCCGCCAAGCTCGGTGGCCATGACGTCGTCATCCTCGACACCGCCGGCCGCACCCATATCGACGAGCCGCTGATGGTCGAGATGGCCGACATCAAGAAGGTGTCGAGCCCGCACGAGATCCTGCTGGTCGCCGATTCGCTGACCGGCCAGGACGCCGTCAACCTGGCGAAAAGCTTCGACGAGCGCGTCGGCATCACCGGCCTGGTGTTGACCCGCATGGACGGCGATGGCCGCGGCGGTGCCGCGCTTTCGATGCGCGCCGTCACCGGCAAGCCGATCAAGCTGATCGGCACCGGCGAAAAGATGGACGGGCTGGAGGAATTCCACCCCAAGCGCATCGCCGACCGCATCCTCGGCATGGGCGACATCGTCAGCCTGGTCGAGAAGGCCGCCGAGAACATCGACGCCGAGCAGGCGGCGGCGATGGCCAAGAAGATGCAGTCGGGCAAGTTCGACCTGAACGACCTCGCCCAGCAGCTTCAGCAGATGTCGAAAATGGGTGGCATGGGCGGCATCATGGGCATGATGCCCGGCATGGGCAAGATGAAGGACCAGATGGCCGCCGCCGGCCTCGACGACAGGATGTTCGGCCGCCAGCTCGCCATCATCTCCTCGATGACCAAGGCCGAGCGCGCCAATCCCGATATTCTCAAACACTCGCGCAAGAAGCGCATCGCCGCCGGCTCCGGCACCGACGCCGCCGAGATCAACAAGCTGTTGAAGATGCATCGCGGCATGGCCGACATGATGAAGGCGATGGGCGGCAAGGGCAAAGGCGGCGGCCTGATGCGCGGCATGATGGGCGGCCTTGCCTCCAAGATGGGCCTTGGTGGTTTGGGGGGCGGCATGATGCCCGGCGGCATGGGCGGCATGCCCGATCTCTCCAAGATGGACCCCAAGCAGCTCGAAGCCTTGCAGAAGCAGGCGCAGGCCGCCGGCCTCGGCGGCATGAAGGGCATGCCCGGCGGACTTCCTGGCGGCGGCCTGCCAGGCCTGCCCGGCGGCATGAAACTTCCGGGGCTTCCCGGCCTCGGCGGAGGCGGACTGCCGGGCCTTGGCAAGAAGAAGTGAGAATACGGATGAACGAAGAAAAGGACATGGCCGACGCCCGCACCATCCTGGCCGGCTATCGCGCATCGATCGACAACATCGACGCCGCCCTCATCCACATGCTGGCCGAGCGCTTCCGCTGCACCAAGGCGGTCGGCGTGCTGAAGGCCGAGCATGGCCTGCCGCCGGCCGACCCGGCGCGCGAGCAGCAGCAGATCGCCCGTCTGCGCCAGCTGGCCAACGACGCGCATCTCGATCCCGATTTCGCGGAGAAATTCCTCAACTTCGTCGTCCGCGAAGTGATCCGCCACCACGAACAGATCGCCGCTGCCAACGGCGTGACGAAAACCGGCTGAAAACAAAGATTTAGCCGAACCATATCAACGAAATCAGAGCTTTTAGGAGATAAGAAATGGCACTGAAGATCAGACTGGCCCGTGCGGGCTCGAAGAAGCGTCCTTACTACCACGTCGTCGTCGCCGACGCCCGTTCGCCGCGTGACGGCCGGTTCATCGAGTCGCTCGGCTCGTGGAACCCGCTGCTGCCGAAGGACGGCGAGCGCGTCAAGGTCGACGCCGACCGCGTCAAGCACTGGCTGTCGCACGGCGCCCAGCCGACCGACCGCGTGCTGCGCTTCCTCGACGAGGCCGGCCTTGCCAAGCGCGACGCCCGCTCCAACCCGAAGAAGGCCGAGCCGGGCAAGAAGGCGCAGGAACGCGCCGCTTTGCTGAAGAAGGCGCAGGAAGACGCTGCCGCCGCCGTTGCGGCCGCTTCAGCCGCGCCGGCCGAGGCGGAAGCCGCCACCGCCGAATAAAGATCGCTTCATCGCATCGACAAAACGGCGGGCCAGTGCCCGCCGTTTTGCTATTGTGCGCCCGTGCCATGGCGGTATCGGATGGAACGGATGGGCGAACGGCCAGTCACGGAAGAAATCCTGTCCGGCCGCGTTGCCGGAACGCTGCTGCGATGCGCCGACGCCACGACGGGCGTCGTGGTGCTGAGCGGATCCAGCGGCCGTGTCGACGTCGCCCGCGCACGGCTGTTTGCCGGCGAGGGCGCATCCGCTCTAGCGCTGCAGTGGTTCGGCGGCGAAGGCCAGGTCCCCGGCATATGTGAAATCCCTCTGGAGATTTTTTTCGCCGCTACCGACCATTTTGTCGGGCTGGGCTGCCGGCGCATCGTCTATGTCGGCACGTCCAAAGGCGCCGAGGCGGCCTTGCTTGCGGCGGCGCACGACCCGCGCATCGACGCCGTGGCCGCGATCAGCCCGACATCGGTGGTGTGGGGCAATATCGGGCCGGGCCGCGACGGCACCAGCTGGCCCGAGCGATCGTCATGGACGCTGAAGGGGGTGCCGCTCCCGTTCGTTCCGACCGAGCCGAACTGGCGCGCGAGCCATGTCGATGGCCTTGTGTCCTACAGGGGGCTATTCGAGCATTGCCTGGCAAGCTTCAAGCAGGAGGCCGACAAGGCCGCCATTCCCGTCGAGGCTATCTCGGCGCAGCTTGTGCTGGTCGCGGGCGGCGACGACGCGCTGTGGCCCTCGCTCGACTTTGCCCGATCGATTGTTCGGCGTCGAGAAGATGCCGGAAAGGCCACCCGCCTCGTCTCAAACCCCGATGCCGGCCACCGCATTCTCTTGCCGGGTGAAACCACCCCACGGTCCGCATTGCACGCCCATGGCGGCAATGATCAGGCCGATGCGCGTCTCGGCCGCGACGCCTGGGAATTGATCCGGGACCTGTTGTAGGCATTTTCAGACGAAAACGGCGAGCCTGCGCCCGCCGTTTTGCTGTCTTCAGTGCTGCCCGCCGCTCAATAGCCGCTTGGGCAGCGGTCGACATAGACACGGCCATTGCGGTCGCGGTAGCGGCACTGGCCACTTTCGCTGGCGTGGCCGATCAGGGCACCCGCCACGGCGCCAACCGCGCCTCCAACGACAGCGCCCTGGACCGGATCCCCAGCCACGGCCGCGCCGACCGCGGCGCCACCAAGGCCGCCTACAGCAGCGCCTTTTTCCGTCTGCGAACACGCGCCCAACGCCATCGTCAGCACCAGAATGGTAATCGCCTTCTTCATTATGAAATCCTCTCTCTCACGCGGATCGCCGTCCTCGCCGCCATTTCGTTAACTCGCGTGCGGCTGATTTGATCCCTGGGAGAGTGACGATTGGCCGGCTTAGCGTCGACGACGGTTTCGGCACTTGCGATCAAGATTTTGAAATTGTTAGTCTTTGTTGCTCCGTTGTCTGCTTCAGTTTGGCCAGGCCGGCCTCGAAATCCTTGCCGATCAGCTTGTCGAAGTCCATGAATAGGGCCATCAGCTTGGCGATGAACGGTCTTGCGCCGCGCATCGCCCAGGTGACGGTTGTGGCGTCGCCCGATGGCCTAAGCGAAAAATCGACGCTGTTGTTGGCCCGGAACGGCCTCTCGAAATCGAGCTTCAGCGAGATCAGCGAGGACGGCACCGAATTGACGATCTCCATGCGCCCCTTGCCGGCCTTGCCATTGCCTTCCCAGGCATAGACGGCGCCCTTGCCGCTTTGCGCGCCCGAGACCGTGCGCTTCATGTTGGGGTCGAGCTTTTCGTAGGGCGACCATGTCGGCCAGCGGCTGAGATCGTTGATCAGCGGGAAGATCGCCTCCGGCGCAGCCTTGATGGTGGCCGTGCGGGTGGTGACGAAATCATTGGGCCGTGTCGCGGCGTAGATGAGGACGGCGGCGATGAAGACGACCAGGATGATGAGGATGGTGCTGAACATTTTTCTCTCCTCAAAGCAATTTCAGGAAAAGTGTGAAGCGGTTTCCCTCCGGAATTGCGTCAGAACAATGAGACTATCGGCTGAACGGGATCAGTGCGCGCACCTTGGGGTCGCGCAGATAGAGACCGCCCCACAGGATGATGCCGAGATAGACGCCGAACAGTGTGTGGGAGAACAGCGGGCTATCGATGCGCAGCTTTGTAGCGATGGCGCCGCCCATATAGGCGGTGAGCAGGATGGCGCCGAGCACCGAAGTGCGCGGCCAGGCGTAGAGCGCCGTCGAGACCAGGCCGATGACGCCGAGCAGGCGCGCGACATTGGCGTCGGCCGGCCAGCCGAGCGGCACCATGGTCTGGGTGACGATGTCGAGCGGCGGCAGCTTGATGGCGCCGTCGAAGACCATGAACAGGATGATGAGGCCGCTGAGCACGCGGCCGGTCCACAAGGCGCCGGACGAGGCAGGCGCGGTTTCGGAAATGCTCATCGGTGTTCCTCCCTGATGGTTCGAACCCCTTTCGCCGGGGTCGAACCAAGGACGCGGCACGAGGCGGCAATCCTACAGAGGGCTGGGTTTTTTCGATCCGTCCTTTGGCCGGCAGGCAAGCCGAACCGGATTCTAGGAGAAATAAAACTTCTCGGCCGGGAGCATCTTCGGCGGCGCCTCCCCCAGCGCCTCGAACACCGAGATCTCGCAGACGCGGCACAGGCCGTCGAGAGCGAGGTCGTTGGCTTCGGTGCCGAACGGGTCCTCGAGCTCCTCCGAAAGCGCGTCGAGGCCGAAGAAAGTGTAGGCGATCAGCGCCGTGAACAGCGACGTCGCCCAGCCGGTGGTCGAGATCAGCCCGATGGGCAAAAGCAGGCAGACGATATAGGCCGTGCGGTGCACCAGCAGCGTATAGGCGAAAGGCAAGGGCGTGCCGGCGATCCGCTCGCAGCCGGCCTGGATGGCGGTGATCGACGCCAGCCTTTCATCGAGAATGCGGAAGCCGATCGGATCGACGTCGCCCGCCCGGCGCTGCGCATTGGCGCGCCGGCCCATGCGCCGGACCATCTCGTCGGCCGGATTGGCAAAGGCTGCGACCGCCTCCGCCTCGGCGTCGATGAACGCGCGGGCGTCCTTGCTGCTGTCGGTCTTGCGCAGCTGGCCGCGCAGGAAATGGCAGAAGGCCAGCGCCTCCATCAGCAAGGCGCGCTGTTCGGCCGGATCGGGAATGAGGCTGGTCGTGGCGCGCGCCAGGTTGCGGATCTCGAAGACCAGCGTGCCCCACAGCTTGCGCGCTTCCCACCAGCGGTCATAGGCGGCGTTGTTGCGGAACGACAGATAGATGGACAGCGTCACGCCGACCAGCCCGAACGGCGCGATGTTGAAGACGCCGAGATCGAGTTCGAACCATCGCGCCAGGGCCAGGATGACCGCCGAATAGACGGCGAAGCCGAAGATCTGCGGCAGGATGCGCGGCACCACGGAGCCGCGCATGATGAAGAACAGCTGCAGGAAGTTGGGGCGCGGGCGAACGATCATGGACGGCCTTTCACGGGCCGGCATCGGCCCTGAGCTGCTCTATTGTGCGATGCGACAGATCCGCAAGCCCGGCCGCCAGCGACATCGCCATGTCGTGCGCGGTGCGGACTATCGGCATGTGCCGGTTGCGGATATTGAGAAGTCTGTTGCCCGTCCCAGTTCAGGCGAGAAAGATGACCGGCGAGACCGATCTGAAGACATTGTTGGCGTCGATGACGCCGGAATTGCTCGACGGCATCCATGTCTTCGCCACGCTGGCGCCTGGAGTTTCCCAGCCGAAGAACCTCGATCCGGTGATGCTGTTTCGCGAGCGCGCGGGCACGACGCTGATCGTGACCGAGGACGCGGCAAAGGCAGCCGGACTGGCCGCCTCGTTCCGCTGCCGGATGATCACGCTGAACATCCACTCATCGCTGGAAGCCGTCGGCTTCCTCGCCGCCATCGCCACGCGGCTCGCCGCCGCCGGCATGGGCGTCAATCCGGTCTCGGCGTTCTACCACGATCACCTGTTCGTGCCGGCGGAGCGGGCGGAGGAGGCGCTGGGGCTGCTTCATGAGCTGGCCAAGGACAGTGCCGGCTGAAATCAACGCCCGCGTACATACAGAATATCCGGCAGGCCTTCTTCGTTGGTGGTGCCGTCGCCGAACGCTTCCGCGCGGAACCCATGGCGCTCATAGAAGCGCCGGGCGCCGGTGTTGGCCTGGAAGCAATGGAGTTTCACGACCGGCAAAGCAGCGGTCGCGCCGATCAGCAGCCGGCTGCCTATGCCTTGCCCCGTCCAGGCCGGGTCGAGATAAAGTTGTTCCACGCAATCGCCGCTGACGGCAACGAAGCCGACAATCTCGCTGCCGGCTTCGGCGACCGTCACCTGCTGCCGTGGCAGCACGATGTCGCGGAGGAAGGCGAGGTCCTCGGCCGGCGTATGGATGACCGGCATCCAGTCGTAGGCGTCGAGCGCCGCCCGCATGAGCCGGGCAATGGCAGCGGCATCGGAGCCGCTGGCCGGGCGCAGAGTGACAGGCCGAGCACCGTTCATAAAGTAAGCTCAATCCGAGGGGCAGGTGCGGGCTTTCCCTTCTCCCCGTGTGGGAGAAGGAAAAGGTGCCCTTAGCCCGCGACCGCGGGCCGCCGGTCGTCCGGCGCGCCCGCGCAGGGCCAGCCGCGGCAGCGGCGATACGGCCCGTGAGCGAGAAAAGAACCGCCGTCAGGCCGCCTTCTTCTTCGGCTGGATCAAGCCGCGCTCGACCAGGAGCTCGGCGATCTGCACCGCGTTGAGCGCGGCGCCCTTGCGCAGATTGTCGGAGACGACCCACATCGACAGGCCGTTGTCGACGGTCGAATCCTCGCGGATGCGCGAGATGAAGGTGGCGTCCTCGCCGGCCGATTCCAACGGCGTGATGTAGCCGCCGTCCTCGCGCTTGTCCAAGACCTGGCAGCCCGGCGCGTCGCGCAGGATGTCGCGCGCCTCGTCGGCGGTGATCGGCTTCTCGAACTCGATGTTGACCGCTTCCGAATGGCCGATGAACACCGGCACGCGCACGCAGGTCGCCGTCAGCTTGATCTTGGGATCGAGCATCTTCTTGGTCTCGGCGACCATCTTCCACTCTTCCTTGGTGAAGCCGTCGTCGAGGAAGACGTCGATATGCGGAATGACGTTGAAGGCGATGCGCTTGGTGAACTTCTTGACGTCGACCTGGTCGGCGACGAACACCGCACGGGTCTGGGTGAACAGCTCGTCCATGCCTTCCTTGCCGGCGCCCGATACCGACTGGTAGGTGGCGACGACGACGCGCTTGATGGTGGCGAAATCGTGCAGCGGCTTCAGCGCCACGACCAGCTGCGCGGTCGAGCAGTTCGGGTTGGCGATGATGTTCTTGCGCGTGAACAGCGAGATCGCGTCCGGGTTCACTTCCGGCACGATCAGCGGCACGTCCTGGTCGTAGCGGAAGGCCGACGAATTATCGATGACGACGCAGCCCTGCTTGCCGATCTTCGGCGACCATTCCTTGGAGACATTGCCGCCGGCCGACATGACGCATATGTCGGTGTCGGAAAAATCATACTGGTCGAGCGCCTTGACCTTCAGCGTGCGGTCGCCGAACGACACTTCCGTGCCCTGGCTGCGCCGCGACGCCAGCGCCACCACTTCGCTTACCGGAAAGCCGCGCTCTTCCAGTATGTTGAGCATTTCCCGGCCCACATTGCCCGTGGCGCCGACGACTGCAACCTTGAAACTCATAAAGATCTCCTGTCCCTCTCCGCTTGGTTTTTGGAGAAAACCCGCCGGCCAATGCGGGTTCCGTCCCCCGGGCCGGACCCGGGAGAGGGTGGTTAGGCCAAGGGAATCACAACGTTTTGGTGGTGGTTTTCTTGGCCGTGGTTTTGCTGGAACGAGGGGACGCGCCGACGCGCCCGGCCCAATGGTTCGCATTGCGGCTGGGGGCATCGAATGCAAGAAGAGCCATCAAAAGGCCGCGCATCGAAAAACGATCCCGTTCGAAGCGGGCTTTTACGCGGTTTGCGGCAGGAGTCAATGCGCGGCGCGGCGCATGGCCTTCATGGCGCGCCCTGTACAAGAGCGGCGGCAGGAAGTACGAACGGCCAAGATTGTTGGGCTGGCGCGGCGCCGGCCCCGATGTGCTCCATGATGAGCGCAGAACCCTGAATTCCGAAAGAGCGAGATGTCCAACTTTGAAGGTATCGTCCCGGCGCTGGCACAGGCGCTGGAAAAACGCGGCTATTCCGAACTGACGCCGGTGCAGAAGGCGGTGCTGGAACTCGGCCAGGCCGATGCGCTGGTGTCGGCGCAGACCGGCTCCGGCAAGACCGTGGCCTTCGGCCTTGCCATGGCGCCGACGCTTCTCGACGGCGCCGAGCGTTTTGGCCCGGCCACGGCGCCGCTGGCATTGGCGGTGGCGCCGACGCGCGAGCTTGCGCTGCAGGTGACACGGGAACTCGAATGGCTTTACGAGCCGACCGGCGCCACGGTGGCGTCCTGCGTCGGCGGCATGGACATGCGCACCGAGCGGCGCACGCTGGAGCGTGGCGCCCATATCGTCGTCGGCACGCCCGGCCGCCTGCGCGACCACATCACCCGCAACTCGCTCGACATGTCGGCGCTGAAGGCGGTGGTGCTCGACGAGGCCGACGAGATGCTCGATCTCGGTTTTCGCGAGGACCTCGAATTCATCCTCGATGCCGCGCCGGCCGAACGCCGCACGCTGATGTTCTCGGCCACCGTGCCACGCTCCATCGCCACGCTGGCGCAGGGCTATCAGCGCGATGCCGTGCGCATCTCCGCCGCCGGCGAGGAAAAGCAGCATCTCGACATCGAATACCGGGCGCTCAACGTCGCCCAGGCCGACCGCGAGAACGCCATCATCAACGTGCTGCGTTTCTACGAGGCCAAGAACGCGCTGGTGTTCTGCAACACGCGTGCCGCCGTCAATCACCTGACCGCGCGTTTCAACAACCGCAATTTTTCCGTCGTCGCGCTTTCGGGCGAGCTCAGCCAGAACGAGCGCAGCCATGCGCTGCAGGCGATGCGCGACGGCCGCGCAAAAGTATGCATCGCCACCGACGTCGCGGCGCGCGGCATCGACCTGCCCAACCTCGAACTGGTCATCCACGCCGACCTGCCGACCAATCCCGAAACGCTGCTGCACCGCAGCGGCCGCACCGGCCGCGCCGGGCGCAAGGGCGTCAGCGCACTGATCGTGCCGGGCAGCGCCCGCAGGCGCACCGAGCGGCTGTTGCAGAACGCCGGCCTCAAGGCGACCTGGGCGAGCCCGCCCTCCGCCGACGATGTGATGCGCCGCGACGACGAGCGCATCCTCGCCGATCCGGCCTTCGACGAGCCGGTGAAGGACGATGAGCGCGCTTTCATCGACGCGCTTCTCGCCAAGCATGGCCCCGAACAGGTGGCGGCCGCCTTCGTGCGCCAGTGCCGCGCCAGCCGCTCGGCGCCCGAGGACCTCATGGACGTCGCGCCGTTCACGCCTTCGCGTGAAAGACTGGCGCGCGAAAGACCGGCCGGCGAAAATTTCGCGCAGCGCGACGAGGCGCCGAGCCGCCGTGACGATTTCGGCGCCAGCGTCTGGTTCTCGCTGTCGGTCGGACGCCGGCAGAATGCCGAGCCGCGCTGGCTGATCCCGATGCTGTGCCGCACCGGCAGCATCTCGAAGCGCGAGATCGGCGCCATCAAGATGCAGCCGGAAGAAACCTTCGTGCAGATCGCCGCGGACTGGGCCGACCGTTTTCTCGCCGCCATCGGGCCCGACCGCAAACTGCAGGGCAATATCGTGGTCAAGCGGCTCGACGGCACGCCGGACCTGTCGCGGGCCGGCTATCAGCCGCCCAGCCCCGACAAGAAGCCGCATCGCGGCAAGGCGCCATTCGACCCGAACGCGCCGAAGCGCAAATTCGAGAAGCGCGCACCGGCCTCGGTCGACCAGCGCCCGGCAGCCGCGCATGACGCAAAGCCGTGGGCGAAAAAGCCGGGCAAGCCGAAGTTCGACAATGCCGGCCCGCCGAAGCACAAGAAGCCGAAGAAGCGGCCTTCGTAACCCTACGAACGCCGGGACGCGCTCTCTTTCAGGCCGGCCTTGATGGCCGACCAGCTGGCGGCCGCCGGCGTCGGCCGATGGTTTTGGGCGATGCGCTCCGCCAATGAGGAACGCCAGGCATGATCCTCAGCCATCCTGCGGATGGCGGCGTACCAGCCGGCATGGTCTTCGGAATCGATCGCCGGCATCAGCCCGCCGCTCGCTTCGATCAGCGACGGCGCCGTCGACACGATGACCGGAACGCCGAAATCGAGACATTCCGAGGCGCCGTAGCCCCAGCCCTCTATATGCGAGGGAAAAACGCCGAAGGTGGCGCTGCGATAATAGCCTATGAGCTGCTCGTCGCTGACCAGTCCGGTGAAGGTGACCGACTGGAGCAGTTCGGGATGCACCTTGAGAAAAGCACGTAGCGGTTCGATCATCCAGCCCCAGCGCCCGGCGCAGACAAGCCTTGGCAGCTTGACGCCCTCTTCCCGCGCCTGCTGCCAGATCCGCGCCAGCAATATGTGGTTCTTGCGCACTTCGATGGTCGAGCAATAGAACACGAACGGCTCGCCGGCCTCGATGCGCGAGGTCGCGCCGATGCGCGATGCCGTCTCGTGCAGGATGGAAGGCATCGGAAACCGGTACACCACCGGCGCGCCGATGCCGGCCTTGCGCATATATTCGGTCAGCGTCGCGCCGACCTCGTCGGAGGCGCAGAATGCCGGCGCACCGGCGCGCACGAGCTGCTCGAGATCGGAGCCGAAACGGCGCTCGCCGGCGCTCAAGCCGATCAGGTCGGGGCGCAATGCCGTGATGATGTCGTGACACAGGAAGGCAACCTTGCCGGCGCCGCCCGAAACGGCGAACCGGTCTTCCTGGGTCAGGATGTGATGACTGATCAGCACAAGGGCGGGCTCCGTCTCGGCCGGCCGGGCCGGGGCCTCTCGCAAGCCAAGGCGGATCCGCGCCCGCTGGTAGAGGCGATAGGCGCGGATCAACAGCCGCGTCGCCTGCCAGGCGATCCCCATGCCGCCATTGGTCACCGTCCTGGCCAGATGGCGGTCCGCGTCACGCTTGTCCCAGGGCTGCTGCCGCACCGCCTCGAAAGCCCGCGACAGCGCCGCGCGTCTCCCCGGCCACTGCTTGACACGATGCGGTGAAATCTCGCCGGCCGCGACGTGGTCCTGTTCGAAAGGCGCAAGCGGCCGGAACCGGCCTTCGCCTGGCCTGAACGCCACCACCTCCACGTCGGGGTCGGGATCCGCCAACGCCGCATTGACGAGAAAGCTCTCCACCCGTGGAATGCCCGCCAGGCCCTTGCCGGGCGGCCAGAACATCAGGCCGGTCGCATCGATGGCCAGTGCAGGGGCAAGCCTCGCCGGCCTTGCGGCCTGCCCTTCCTCGGTCCCGGCGCTGGCATCGGAATGCTCGACTGTCATGGTCTGCTTCGGTGAAGACGGCTGCACGTCAAGCCTTATGCTCGATTTGCCGCTAATATGGTAGCCATGCCGCACGGTCTTGCCCGTGGGCTCGGCCCCGTGCCACATCTTGGCGGGGACGCGGCGACAAGGGGGGTGGGTGATGCGTGGCGAAGTGCTTCACTATGACGAGGACCAGGGTTTCGGCTTCATCACCGGAGCCGACGGCAACCGCTACACATTCACCCGCGAGAACCTTCGCCGGCAAACCGCGATGCCCAAGGGCACGGCGGTCGAGTTCCAGCCGGGCGGCGGCCAGGCGCGTGACGTCTTCTCGATCGCCACCCAGGCCGCAAGCCCGGCCGCCGGCATAAACCCCGCACCGGCTCAGGCCAATCCCGTACCCGCGGCCGTCGCAGCGCCGGCGCAGCATTTCGGCCGGACGGCCGAGCCGGCAGAGCCCACCGATCTCTGGTCCTATTTCTGGAGCGGTGTGACCCGGAACTACTTCAATTTCGCCGGCCGCGCCCGGCGCAAGGAATATTGGGGCTATTGCCTGTTCTGGACGATCGCGTTGCTGGTGATCGTCGGCATCGGCGTTTTCACCGATGCCGAGATAGGCAATTTCGACAATGCCGAGCTGCCGGCGATGACAGTGGGGCTTTTCGGCATGTTCCTGCTGGCCACCTTCCTGCCCAGCCTCGGCATGATCGTGCGCCGCCTGCACGACCTCGGCCTGACCGGCTGGCTCAGCCTGGTCATCCTGATCCCGACCTTCGGCAGCTTGATCATTCTGGTCTTCGCATTGATCCCGACACAGGGGCGCGAAAACCAGTGGGGGCCAGTGCCGGCGGGGGTCAGAGTTTAGCGTGGCGTGCATATTGCACTTATGAACAACCCTGGGTAGCATGCTGGCGAGGCGATGCAGGGGGAAAGCAATGCGCGGTACGGTGTTTCACTACGATGCGGATCAAGACTACGGCTACATCGACGGCGCTGACGGCAAGCGCTATTTTTTCACACGGACGGATCTGAGCCGGGAGATAGCCCTCGTCAGAGGCCGTCTTGTCGAATTCCAGCCGGACGACGGAACAGCGCGCAACATCGTCGCCGCGAGTTCGCCCGCACCCTCGGCGACCCCTGGCCAGCCTGGTCTTGCCCCTGAAACCCGGCCCACTCGTTCCACAGGTCTGTGGGCATACTTCCTGTGCACGGTCAGTGTGGATTTTTTCAATTTCAAGGGACGCGCCCGCCGCAAGGAATACTGGGCCTTCTGGCTGTGTTCGACCATCCTGGTGTTTGCCATGCTGGGTTTCGGGATACTTGTGGATCTTGCCATCAACGGTTTCCGCGACGTTCCGAGCAGGAACGCGATCGGATTCCTGCCCTTCTTTATTGTCGCGTTGGCGCTCAACCTGCCCTGGATCGCGCTTGCCGTGCGACGTCTTCACGACTTCGGCAAGAGCGGCTGGTTTGTCTTGCTCTGCTTCATCCCAGCCATCGGTGGCGTAGCCGTGCTGGTCTTCGGGCTTGTGCCATCCCAGGCGGGCAAGAACGCCTGGGGGCCGGTGCCCGCGGGGGTCGGAGTTTAACAGCCAGTTTCCCGAGAAAAGGGGTGAGTCACTCCCAAAAAACGATCGTTCGGCCGAACTTCGTCACGGCTGAAGATTCCTCTTGCAATTTAATCCGCGCACAGATAGTCTGTGCACAGATTGAATGGTCGATCAGACAAGATGAATGGAGCCAGGACAATGTGGAGCAATGAATACACCGCGATTTCCTCCCTTCCCTCAGCAGCCATCTGGAACGCGCTGAAGGCGTTGCACGAGGGCCGCCTCACCTATGAAGGGTCCGACACTTTCGTGCTGCACGGACCGTTCGCCAAGGGCACCCGCGTCTCGGTGACGCCGGTCGGGCAGGACACGTTCGAATCGACCATCGTCGATCTCGTCGATAACGTCACCTATGCCGACGAGACGTCGTTCGGTGATACGAAATTGCTGTTCCGGCACACGCTGGTGCCGGTCGAGGGCGGCACGCAGGTGACGCACCGGCTCGAGATTTCCGGCCCCTCGGCAGCCGAGGTCGGACCCGAACTCGGCCCGCAGATCAGCGGCGATTTCGACGTGTCGATGGCTAAATTGTTCGAGCAGGCAAAGGAGTTGGCGAACGGTGGCTGATGGACGGGATTTGAAGACGCGCTTCAGCGGACCTTCGGAGAGCCCCGGCTTGTTGTTGTGGCGAACCACCATGCGCTGGCAGCGCGTCATGACCGCGGCATTGGCGCCGCTCGACCTGACACATGTCCAATTCGTGCTCCTGGCCTCCGCCATGTGGCTGGGCCGCAATGGCGAGCCGCCCAACCAGGTGCAGCTCGCCGCCCAGGCAGGCACCGAGGTGAAGATGACCTCGGACGTCGTTGCCCGGCTCGAGGCCAAGGGTTTGATCGCGCGGGAAGCCGACCCCAGGGATTCGCGTGCCAAGGTGATCCGCGTCACCCCGGCCGGGGCCGCCGCCGCGCAGCGCGCCATCGTTGCCGTGGAGACCGCCGACGCGGCCTTTTTCGAACCGGTGGACGAAGCGCAACTCGTCGGCCTGCTGCGGCAGCTCGCCGGCGAAATACGCTAGAGCAATTCCAGGAAAAGTGTGAGCGGTTTTCCCGGGAAAAGCGCATAGCGCTTTCCCTTGGGAATTGTGTCAAAACAAAGAGTTAGAGCGGTTCGCCGTTTCCATGAAACGGTGAAACGCTCTAAGTGAGCGCGTTAACCCAGGAACTTGGCGATGATCGCGTCGCCCATCTCGACCGTGCCGACCTCGGTCATGCCCGGCGAGAAAATGTCCTTCGTCCGCAGGCCCTGATCGAGCACGGCGGCGATCGCGCCTTCCAGCCTGTCGGCCTCATCGACCATGCCGAAGGAATAGCGCAGGCACATGGCGAAGGAAGCGATCATGGCGATCGGGTTGGCGATGCCCTTGCCGGCGATGTCGGGCGCCGAGCCGTGCACGGGCTCGTAGAGCGCCTTGCGCTTCTTGGTCTTGACGTCTGGCGCGCCGAGCGAGGCGGACGGCAGCATGCCGATCGAGCCGGTCAGCATGGCGGCGATGTCGGACAGCATATCGCCGAACAGATTGTCGGTGACGATGACGTCGAACTGTTTTGGCCAGCGCACCAGCTGCATGCCGCCGGCATCGGCCAGCATGTGGTCGAGCTTGACGTCGGAGTAGCGCGCCTTGTGCGTCTGGGTGACCACCTCGTTCCACAGCACGCCCGACTTCATGACGTTGCGCTTTTCCATCGAGGTCACGTGGTTCTTGCGGGTGCGCGCGAGCTCGAAGGCGACGCCCGAAATGCGCTCGATCTCGAACGTGTCGTAGACCTGGGTGTCGATGCCGCGCTTCTGGCCGTTGCCGAGATCGATGATCTGCTTGGGTTCGCCGAAATAGACGCCGCCGGTCAGCTCGCGCACGATGAGGATGTCTAGGCCTTCGACCACCTCCTGCTTGAGCGAGGAGGACGCGGCGAGTGCCGGATAGCAGATGGCCGGGCGCAGATTGGCGAACAGCTCCATGTCCTTGCGCAGCCGCAGCAGGCCGGCCTCGGGCCGCACCTCGTAAGGCACGGCATCCCATTTCGGTCCGCCGACGGCGCCGAACAGCACCGCGTCCGCCGCCATCGCCTTGGCCATGTCGGCATCGGAGATCGCCGCGCCATGCGCGTCGTAGGCGCAGCCGCCGACCAGGCCCTCATCGGTGGCGAAGCCGCTGCCGAGCTTTTCGTTCATGGCCGATATCAGCTTCTTGACCTCGGCCATGGCCTCGGGGCCGATGCCGTCGCCGGGGAGCAGGAAAAGATGCTTCGTTGCCATGGAAAAACCGTCCCAGAAAGATTTGAACCGCGGCCTTGCTAAACGCCAAGCGCTTGCGGCGCAAGCCTGCGGTTCAGAACCGCGATCACCGATGTGAGAGAATGTTGACCAGCCGGCCCAGGGGATCGCGCACATAGAAGCGCCGCACGCCCCACGGTTCGTCGGCCGGGCCGTATTCGATGGCGAAGCCGGCGGCCTTCATGCCTTCGAGTGCTGCCTCGATATCGTCGACCTCGATCGACAGGTCCGGCACCGGCGTGCCGGAGCCGCCTTGCGCCATGAAAGAGACCTGCACCTGCATCTTTTCCTCGGAGCCGTAAGTGGCGATCCAGCCCTGGTCCATCAGCACGTCGAGGCCAAGCACATCATGGTAGAAGCGCTTCGCCGCCGCCGCATCCTGCGTCTCGATATTGGCCACGATGCGCCGGACCTTCATGATCTCAGCGCCCCGGAGCCGAGCGTCGCAGCGCCGTGACTTCGATCTCGATCTTCATTTCCGGCTTGTTGAGCTGGCACACGATCATCGTCGCCGCCGGCCTGATGTCGCCGAAGGTCTCGCCCAGGATCGGGAAGACCACGTCCACAAAGGCCTGGTCGGTGATGTAGTAATGCGCCCGCACCACGTCTGACATCTCGAAACCGCCATCGGCCAGCGCCTTGCCGATCGTCGCCAGGCAGTTGCGCGTCTGCGCCTCGACCGTCTCCGGCATCGTCATCGACGCGTAATCATAGCCGGTCGTCCCGGACACGAAGCACCAGTCGCCCTGCACCACCGCGCGCGAATAGCCGGCGGTCTTCTCGAAGGGCGAACCGGTGGAGATCAGTTTGCGCATTGGGGGGCCTCCTCGGATTGTGGCCTGCATCTAGCAGGCGGCGCGGCGCGGGTCGTGGGCCAAGCGAGGCGGACCATTGTCACGACGCAGTCCGGAGATCAGCCGGAGGCCTCCTCCCGAAAGCGCGGGGGCTGCGGGGGCCGCCCTAATTTCCCGATGACAGCGCCTTATCCAGTGCTTCCTTGACATCGGTCGGCCATGTCGCCGTCGGCGGCCACGCCGCTGGCTCGCCATTGTCGCCGCGGCGGGCGAAGTAGAGCTTGTGCTTGGCCGGATCGACCGCCATGAAGCCGTCATTGCCGCCGCAATCATGCGGCACGCAGCCACTGGCATAGAAGGCGCCCGACGCGGTCTTTTCCGTGCCGCCGCCGACCAGCAGGCTGGTCGCCATGTCGGGCATGTCCTTGCCGAGCAGCTTTTCGGCTTCCTTGTAGACCGCCTCATTGTGGAAGGCGTCGATGATGTTGTCGTATGTCGACGGGTCGATGTCTTTCCAGTCGGTCCCCGGTTCCGGCATGTAGGTCAGATTGCCGGAGGTGGTCAGCCCCGATGTCGGCGACCATTGCAGGGCCGGCTTCTCATCGCCCGGCAGCAGATAGGGCACGAAATAGATGGCGCTGTCGGAGATCGCCGCCGGCGGCGCGCCGCATTCGTCCTGCTCGACCATCGTGGTCTTGATCTCGCCGTCCTTCGGCTTCCAGACGATCACCTTGGCCGGGCCGCATTGATTGCCGCCGTCGCCGACATCGACCAGCGCCACGTTGACGTCGCCGATCTTCACGATCCTGTCGAAGAAGACATCGTAGTTGCTGGCCAGCTGCTTGCCATCATAGGCGAGCACCTTCTCGCCGTCCTGCTCGGGCTGCGTGATGGTCAGCTGGCCGCCCTCGAACGCTATCGGCGCCTGCTTGTCGTCGTCGGCGGGCGCCGCGTCGCTGGTGCTCGACGATCCCTGGTCGGTCGCCGGCTGGCCGGCCGGCTTCTGGGCTGCGGCTGGCGTCTGCGTCTGCGCAAAGGCACTCACGCTGGGCACCAGCAACAAGGCCAAGCCGCAAACGCCGGCAAGAAGCGAACGTGCCATGACTGTCCCTCCCTTCAGTCGCCACCAAACCCGGCCTGAACCCGGCCGGGCCTATCGTCGGACGGTGCCGCTCAGGCCCAGGGACGCTGTTCGGCGTTCTTCTTCTCGAACGAGGCGATGGCGCCGGCCTTCTCCATGGTCAGGCCGATATCGTCGAGCCCGTTGAGCATGCAGTGCCGCTTGAAGTCGTCGAGGTCGAACTTGACCACGCCGCCATCCGGGCCGCGGATTTCCTTGGCTTCTAGGTCGATCGACAAAGTGGCGTTGGAGCCGCGCGAGGCGTCGTCCATCAGCTTCTCGAGATCCTCGGGGCTGACGGTGATCGGCAGCACGCCGTTCTTGAAGCAGTTGTTGTAGAAGATGTCGGCGAAAGAGGTCGAGATGACGCAGCGTATGCCGAAGTCGAGCAGCGCCCAGGGCGCGTGCTCGCGGCTCGAGCCGCAGCCGAAATTGTCGCCGGCGACCAGGATCTGCGCCTTGCGGTAGGCCGGCTTGTTGAGCACGAAATCCGGATTTTCCGAACCGTCGTCATTGTAGCGCATCTCGGCGAACAGGCCGGTGCCGAGGCCGGTGCGCTTGATCGTCTTGAGATAATCCTTCGGGATGATCATGTCGGTGTCGACATTGACGATCGGCATCGGAGCGGCGACGCCGGTGAGCTTGGTGAATTTTTCCATGGCTTTGGCCCGTGTTTTCGTTGCGGGGGATTTGCTGACGCCCCGTTTACACAAAGCCGAGGGCAAATAAAAGGCAGCTGTTCGTGCCCGCTGGCACAAGGGCCGTACCACAAAACGACTTCGAATTCGCGAAGCGATGGTGCAGTCTGGCCGCCATGGCTGAAAACCCCAATTCGTCTACGCAAGCGAGCCCGCGCTCGACATCGCCGAATTCCGCCGCGTGCTGGTGGAGTCCGGCCTCGGCGAGACACGGCCTGTCGATGATCCCGCCAGGCTGCGGGCCATGCTGTCCGGCGCCAATCTTGTGCTGACCGCGCGCCTCGACATGGAAGGCAAGCCGCTGATCGGCGTGGCCCGCGCAGTCACCGACTTCTCCTGGGTCTGCTACATCTCGGAACTCGCCGTCTCCCGATCGGCGCAGGGGCTCGGCATCGGCAGGGGCCTGATGGACGAGGCGCGGCGGCAGCTCGGGCCGTCGGTCGCCATCAGCCTGATTTCCATGCCCGATGCGGTCGGCTTTTACGAACGCATCGGCATGAAACGCATGGCCGACGCCTTCTGGTTCTCCCGCAAGGGCTGACTTTTTCTCCCGTGGCCGCGCCCAACCGCCGACGGCGCACGATCTTGCCGCTTGACATGCAACCAAATGGTTGCATATTAAAGCCATGAGCATGGATGCAGTCTTTCGCGCCTTGGCCGACCCGACACGCCGGCAATTGCTGGACAACCTCCATGCCCGGAACGGGCAGACGCTGAACGCGCTGTGCGCGGAGATGGACATGACACGCCAGGCGGTGACCAAGCATTTGGCGATCCTGGAGGAGGCCAACCTCGTCACCACGCTGCGCAAGGGACGCGAGAAGCAGCACTACCTCAACCCGGTTCCGATCAACGAGATCGCCGAGCGCTGGATCGGCAAGTTCGAGCGCCATCGGCTGGATGCATTGAGTGATCTGAAGAAACGCCTCGAAAGGGAAGACTGATGAGCAACAGCTTCGTTTACGTGACCTACATCCGCACCACGCCCGAAAAACTCTGGGAGGCGCTCACCGACCCGCAGTTCAACCGGCAGTTCTTCCTCTGCTCCTATCAGGAAAGCGAGTGGAAGGTCGGCTCCAGCTGGAAACTGATCTTCCCCGACGGCCGCGTCGCCGATTCGGGCGAGATCCTCGAGATCGACCCGCCGCGACGCCTGGTCATCAAATGGCGCAATGAATGGCTGTCGGAGGTCAAGGAAGACGGCTACACACGCTGCACCTTCGCCATGGAACAGGACGGCGAACTGATGAAGCTTGCCGTCACCCACGAGGCCGACGGCCCGCACCGGCTGATCCCGAATGTCTCCAAGGGCTGGCCGCTGGTGCTGGCCAGTCTCAAGAGCCTGCTCGAGACCGGCAAGGGTTTCGAGCGCCCGCCGTCGAAAGGATGAAAGGCTCGTTTCGCTACCGAAACAAAACGATGCGGAGGCACCGATGATGCACATCCTCGGGATACAGAGCATGACCAATGGCGAGACGATCATGGCGTCGGCCGAGATCGAAGCGCCTGCTGAACGCATCTTCCGCGCGCTGGTCACGAGAGAAATCGAGCACTGGTGGGGGTCCGCCGGCACCTACCGAATGGCCGACTGGTCGGCCGACCTTCGCGTCGGCGGCCGCTGGACTGTCGTCGTCCGCACGGCCGACGGCAGGGAGCTGCCGGCGGGCGGCGAGTTCCTCGAGATCGAAGCGCCACGCCGGATCGTGCAGACACGGGCCTATGCCTGGGACCATCCGACGCTTGGCCGGCGGCAGACCACGGTCGCCTGGCTGCTTGCGCCGACCGCCAAGGGCACGCGCCTCACCATCTGCCATGGCGGTTTTGCCGGGCGCAGCGATGCGGCGGCCGAGCATGCCGAGGGCTGGGGCCGGGTGCTGGCCTGGCTGCAGGCTTATGTCGAGGCCGGGAGACTGGCGGCGGCTTAGGCGCCTCTTCCTTCTCCCCTTGTGGGAGAAGGGAGAACCGGCCGCTTCTCAAATCACGTTCAATTCCCGGAACGCCCGTCCCTGGGCCACCCGCTCATAGCCGAACGCCGAGCAGTCGATCGTCCGGTACCCGCCATGCACCAGGAACTCGGCCAGCGCCTTGCCGACCGCCGGCGCCTGCTGCAGGCCGTGGCCGGAAAAGCCGTTGGCGAAGAGGAAATTGCCGACCTCGGGATGCGGCCCGATCACCGCGTTCTGGTCGAGCGTGTTGTAGTCGTAGTGCCCGGCCCAGGCGCGGGTCGCCTTGATTGCCTCGAAGGCGGGAATGCGGGTCGCCAGCACCGGCCAGATCACCTCTTCGAACAGCGGCCAGTCGACCTCGAAATCACTGGGGTCGGCCGGGCCGTCGCCCTCTTCCGGCTCGGCGCCGCCGGTGAGGTAGACCGAGCCTTCCGGCCGCACATAGATGCCGGAGGGATCGACCAGCAGCGGCATGTCGGCATATTTCTCGCGCGCTTCGAACACGAAGACGTTGCGCTTGCGCGGCTCGACCGGCAGCGCCAGCCCGGCAAGAGCCGCGACCTTGCCGGCATTCGGCCCGGCGGCGTTGACGACGATGCCGGCCTCCAAGGTCTGGCCATTGTCGAGCGAGACGCCGGTGACGCGGTTGCCGTCGCGCGCAATGCCGGTGACGGACGCGGCGATGAAGTCGATCTTCTTGTCGCGCAGCGCCTTGCGGAACAGCGTCAGCATCGCATGCGCGTCGAACCAGCCTTCGCCGGTCCGGCCATAGGCGCCAGCGGAAATACCCTCGGCCGACAGCCAGGCAAAGCGCCGCGTCAGCTGCTCGGCGTCCTCGAGCACGATGTCGGCGCCTTCGGCGACCTGCGCATCGTGGTTTGCCTTGAGCACCGGCAGGCCGTTCTCGCCGGCCAGGATAAGATAGCCGCCCTCGCGGAAACCGATATCGGCATCGGTGCCGAACGTCTCCTTCAGCCGCCGGAACAGTTTTAGCGTGAACTGCGACAGGCGGATGTTTTCGGGAATCGAGAATTGCTGGCGGATCGAGGCCATGGACAGCGTCGTCGCCGCGTGGGCGAATTGCGGATCGCGCTCGATGAGCGCGATGGAGCCGGAAAACCCTTCCTCGCGCAGATAATAGGCGACCGATGAGCCTACGATGGCTCCGCCGATGATGACGATGTCGTAGCGCACTGCTTTTTCTCCGAATCCGGCCGCCGGCAATCCTCACGCCACCGGCAGTGTGATCTCGAAGCGCGTGCCGCGCTCGCTGTCAACCAGTCGGATCATGCCATCATGCGCTTTCAGGAGGGCCAGCACGATGCCGAGGCCCATGCCGGTGCCGCCGGTGGAGCGCCGCGTGGTGAAGAACGGCTCGAAGATGCGCGCCCGGTTGCTCGGCGAAATGCCGGCGCCGTCATCGCCGACCAGAACTGTCGCCTTGCCGCCGGCGCTTGTCGCGGTGATCGAAACCAGCGTCGCGCCGTGCCTGGCGGAATTGTCGATGAGATTGGCAAGCACGATCGCCGCGTTCTCGGCCGAGATGCGCAAGGCGAGATCGCCGCCCGCCTCGACGTGGACCACCAGCCTGGTGTCGGCGGGCAGCAGCGCCAGCGCGGCACCGATCGAGGTGCTTTCGCCGCTCGGTGCAAGATTTTCGGCCTTGGCCAGATCGAGCAGCCGCCGCACCAGCAGATTGAGCCGCCCGGCATCGGTGACGATGTTGTTGGAGAAGCGCCGCCGCTCCTCATCATCCATCGCGCTGCCGGAATCGCGCAGCAATTCGGCCGCGCCCTGGATCGCCGTCAGCGGCGATTTGAGCTCGTGCGAGACATGGGTGGCGAAGGTCTGGATCGAGTCCGATCGCGCCTGCAGTCTTTCGGCCATGTCGAGGAAAGCGGCGGACAGCTCGGCCATTTCGTAGGTGCCATGATGGTCGAGCGGCCGGATCGCGTCGCGCTCGCCGGCGGCGATGCGCTGGGTGCGGTCGATCAGCGCATAGATCGGCCGGCTGACCGTGCGCAGGAACACCAGGCCGATGAGCAGCGTGCCGCCGAGGATGGCGATCGCCGCCAGGGTCACCTTGCCGCGTTCGCCATAGAGATGCTTGATGATGTTGTTGGGTGTCCGCGAGACATAGACCACGCCGGCGACTTGGCCGTCGACGGCCACAGGCAGGGCGACGAAGACCCGCACCTTGGTGCCGCGGCTGACCGAATAGAGCGGCGGCGTCGGCTGGTCGGGAATGCGCAGCCTGAGCGCGCTGGCATAGTGGCCGCCAAGGGCGGTTCGCACCTCATCGACCTCGCCAAGCGACTGCCCGACCTCGCCGCGCCCGGCAATGACGACGCCTTGGGGATCGAGCAGCCGGAAGCCGGCCAGCGTGGTTTTCTGCGTGGCGTCGAGAATGCCGGACAGGCGCGTGCCGATTGCGGCGAAGGCCGGATCGGCGGTGGCGGACATGGCGGCCGGCCGGGTCGGAAGCACGGCGTCGGAGGCGAGATCGAGACGCGGCTCGATCGGCCGGTACGGGCCGTCGGGATTGGCGGCTCGGCTGGCGCCGCCATTGGCCTGCGGCATCGGCGCGCCGAGTTTGTCCGGGGGAATGCCGGCCTCGCGCACCTCCTGCGCATAGATGGCGGCAATGGCCGCCCCTTGCGCGATCAGCTCTGCCTCGGTCTGGCGGATCAGCTGGTTCTCGTAGAGGCGGAAGAAGAACAGGCCGACCAGCGGCAAGGCCATTACCATGATCAGGATGGCGACGACGACCGTGGCAAGCCTTGGCCGCCATTTGCGGCCGATCCATTTGCTGGACGTCGTCAGCCGCATCGGCCGAGCCGGAAGCCGACGCCATGCACGGTCTCGATGGCGTCCAGGCAGCCTACCGACGCCAGCTTGGCGCGGATGTTGCGGATATGGCTGTCGACGGTGCGGTCGGCGACATGGATCTTGCCGGCATAGGCGTTTGCCATCACCGCGTCACGGTCGAGCACATGCGCCGGCCGCGCCAAAAACCCTTTCAGGATCGAGAACTCTATCCCCGTCAGGGCAAGCGGCTTGCCGTCGAAGGCGGCAGCGTGGCTGGCCGGCGCCAGAGTGAGCTTGCCATGCGAAAACTGCCGGTCGTCGGCCGCTGCGGCCGGCGCCGGGCGGGCGCGGCGCAGGATGACGTTGACGCGGGCGACCAGCTCGCGCGGGCTGAACGGCTTCGTCACATAGTCGTCACCGCCCATTTCGAGCCCGAGGATGCGGTCGATCTCCTCGTCGCGCGCGGACAGGAACAGCACCGGCACATCCGATGTGTGGCGCAGCCGCCGGCAGACCTCCAGCCCGTCCATCTCCGGCATGCCGATGTCGAGCACGACGAGGTCGGGCGCCCGGCGTCCGATTTCCTGCAAGGCGGCGGCGCCGTCGGCCACCCCAAGCGTCTTCATGCCGGCCTTTTCCAGCGCGAAGCAGATCACTTCGCGGATATGCGGGTCATCGTCGGCGACGAGGATGTGATGCGGCATCGGTCAGCGGCCCGGCAAGGAAGGTTGCGAAGGCTGAGGAAGCACGAGCGACCCCTTGCTGTCGAGATAGGCAAGCAGGCGCCAGTCGCGAAAGCTCCAGGCCCGCCAGTTTGCCTGGACGGTTCGGTACCAACCCTCGTCGATGCCACGCAGTCTCACAAGTTCGCGTGCGGCGCCGGCCTCGGCGGTCTTTCCCTGATGATCGAAGAAACGGTCGAGTGCTGGAAACGCGCCCGGGCCGATCGAGCGCAGATACCAGGCGTCGAGGGGGATGCCCTGGCCGGTCATTTCGAAGGAATGGTCGACATTGTAATTGGCGATCGTCGCGGCGAAATTGATGAAACAGCAGGCATAAAGCGTCAGGGATAACGTCAGAAGATTGGCGGAGGAGAGCCATTCATTGGATTTTCCGAGCGCGATGCGGGCGATGATCAGCGCAAGGCCTGCCGCCACCAGCCCCATCCAGACAAAGGCGGCGATGCGCCAGTAGGTCAGCGCATAGATGCCGACATAGAGGTCGAGCCGCAGGATCGACGAGATGACCAGCATGATGTTCTGCGCCACCCAGGCATAGACCAGCCGGCGGATGACGGGATCCCCCGATGTTTCGCTGCCCGGCCTGAGCGCCGCCAGCACGAACCCGGCGGCGAGCAGTGCGGTGACAACAAGGGGATAGGCGCCACGATGCGCGTAGGCCGCGTAGCTCAGACCGTCGGGAAGGGCTGCCCCGCCCCACAGATAGGTGGCATCGAGCCCGGTCTGCAGCGCAAACAGCACGTTGAAGACGATCAGGGCGCGCAGGATGGCGGCCTTGCCGAACACGATGTCCTCGATGATGTGGCTTTGCGGATTGATCGCCGCCGCGGCAAGGGCATGGGTCGGCCGGGGGCCGCGCCGCGAAAAGCGCGGCAGGCGTGGCCGCAGAAAGGCCCAGACGCCGGCGAGCGCGAACAGCCAGAAGGCGATGCGCGCCAGCTGGATGAGGTCGAGCAGCTTCATCAGGTCGATCAGCGACAGCCAGTAGTCGATGACCGGATTGGCGGCGCCGAACAGTGCCAGGAACACGGCGCCCAGTGTCAGCGGCATCACCCAGACGGCGATCGCCGCCAGCCGCACACGTCGCCCGCCAAACCGGCGCGCAGTCTTGCGCCAGCGGATGAAATCGCTGACGAAGCGGAACGGCGCCGCCAGCCCGAACAACGCGATCTGGCCGGCAATGCGCGCCATGCCGTGCCGCAAGCGACCGCTCAACGAAAGCGCGAACACGACCAGCGCCGCGAGCGCGATCGAGACGGACAGGAGGCTGACATTTTCGGCGAGCGGCAGCAGTGCGACAAGCAAGGCGGCGGGCTTGAGCCAGACCCTGATGTCGCTGAAGGCCGTGGGATGCACGGCCACGACCGCGGCGGCGATCAGGATGGCGAACAGGAAGGCGGTGATGCCGGCGGGCTGACCGTAGAACAGGAAATCCGCCAGCACGACCAGCAGCACGGCAACACCGAAGCGACCGCAATAACTTGGCGCGGCAGAGAAGAACGCTGTCACGACCTGATCCTCCCGATGGTGTCCAGCCGGAAGGTCGGCGGACACTTGCGGGCGAAAGGGATGAGAATCGCCATGGGATTCGCGCATGGCGGATCGACCAGCCACCAGCCTTCGCTGCGCAGGCGCTGTGGCACGGACCAACGGGGTTTTGCTCGCTTGTGCATGCCGCCTGTTTCGCAGGCCGGCAGGGAGATGGCAGGGCGGATCCGAGGAGCTTTTCCGCAGGCCTGTGCAGTTTTCGTGCAGGGTCGCGCGCCAGGGCTGGTGTGTCGCCCCAGCCAGGCTCCTTTTCCTCTCCCTCCGGAGGGGGGAGAGGTGGCTCGGCGAAGCCGAGACGGAGTGGGGGAACCACCTGGCAACCGCCGCGAACGGACATAGGAAGGGCGCAAGCATTGCCTCGCCTTGCGCCCAAGGGTCGACCCCCACTCCGTCGAGCTTCGCTCGACACCTCTCCCCCGATCGACGGGGAGAGGAAAGGCCCCCTTCCGCAACGGCTGCGGAAGGGCGCTGAGCTTCTACCTCCCTTTGTGGGGAGGTCGGACCGAAGGTCCGGGTGGGGGCCCGGCGCCGACCCCACCCCGCTGCTTCGCAGCGACCCTCCCCACAAGGGAGAGGGTGGCCGCACAGCCCCAACGCTTGCCTCCACCAATCACACACGGCATAGATCGGGCATGGAACCCTACCGCCCGCGCCGCTCCGTCCTCTACGTCCCGGCCTCCAACGACAAGGCGCTGGCCAAGATCGCGCTTCTGTCCTGCGATGCAATCATCATCGACCTTGAGGACGCCGTCGCGCCGGCCGACAAGATTGCCGCCCGCGAAAAGCTGCCCGCCATCTTCGCCGGCCGCCCGGCTGCCAACCAACTCGGCCACCGCTGCGAGATGGTGGTGCGCGTCAATGCGCTGGCCAGCGAATGGGGCGACGACGACCTCCTGGCCGTGGCGAAAGTCGAGCCCGACGGCATCCTGCTGGCCAAGGTCACCACGCCGCGCGACATCCTCGAAGTCGGCGACGTGCTCGACGACAATTTTGCCCCCGATAGCGTGAAACTCTGGGCGATGATCGAGACGCCGAAGGCCCTGCTCAACATCGGCGCCATTGCCGAACTGGGCCGCGACCCGGCCTCACGGCTCACTTGTTTCGTTGCCGGAACGAATGATCTGGCCAAGGAAACCGGCGTGCTGGTGACGCCGGACCGGCGCTACCTCGTGCCATGGCTGATGCAGATGGTGCTGGCCGCGCGCGCCGGAGGCCTCGACATGCTCGACGGCGTCGCCAATGATTTTCGCGACCTCGACGCCTTTGCCCGTGAGTGCGCGGAGGCGGCCGCCATGGGCTTCGACGGCAAGACGCTGATCCATCCGGCCCAGATCGACGCCGCGAACCGCGCCTTCGCCCCCTCGCCGGAGGCGATCGCCGAGGCACGCGCGGTGAAAGATGCCTTTGCGCTCACGGAAAACACAGACAGAGGCGTGATCGCGCTGAACGGCAAGATGGTCGAGCGGCTGCATCTGGCACAGGCCGAAAAACTGCTGGCGAAGGCGGCCGCCATCGGCGCATGATATAGCCCCATGCTCGCGGGCTATGGGCACTTACGACAGGACTTGGGACATGAAACTCTACCGCTTTCTCACCGGCCCGGACGACGCCAGCTTCTGCCACAAGGTGACGGCGGCGCTGAACAAGGGCTGGCACCTGTTCGGCTCGCCGACCTATGCCTATGACAAGGAGGCCAAGACCATGCGCTGCGGCCAGGCGGTGGTGAAGGATGTCGACGGCCAGGAATATGGGCCGGATACCAAGCTCAGCGACTGGTAGGCCAGGCGCTGAGGCCTTCCTTCTCTTCGGGCTCTACTCAGCCGCTTCTTCGATCCGCTCCATATCATCGTCCGACAGGCCGAAATGGTGGCCGATCTCGTGGATCAGCACATGGGTGACGATGTCGCCGAGCGTCTCCTCGTTTTCGGCCCAGTAGTCGAGCATGGCGCGGCGGTAGAGCGTGACGCGGTTCGGGCCTTCGCCGGTCTGCGGGTTCCAGCGCTCGGCGATGCCGCGGCCCTCGAACAGGCCGAGCAGGTCGAACGGCGTTTCCAGCGACAGGTCGTCCATGATCTCGTCGGTCGGGAACTCGGCAATCTGGATGACGATCTCGCCCGTCAGCTTGCGAAAATCTTCCGGCAGATGGGCGTAGGCCTCCAGCGCCAGGAACTCTATCTCCTCCATCGAGGGGGCGAGTTCGCCATGCCAGGTGCGGGTCTTGTAGATGCGGGCCATGCTTTGTCCTTTGATCCGGCATATAGGCTTTCGCACCGGGCGAGGCAAATGAAGCGGCAATTCCTGCCGCGGCACCTTTGCCGATGCCGAGGAATCGCTTAGGGGTCGGTTCCGGCCATCTCCTGGGGAGTTCTCATGCCGGACCTTTCCACCATCGGACTTTTCGCCATTGCCTGCCTCGCTTTGACCGCGACGCCAGGGCCGGACATGCTGCTGATCGCCTCCCGCAGCGCCAGCCAGGGGCGCGCCTCGGGCCTGGCGACCTATGCCGGCATCGCCGCCGGCACCTATTGCCACGCGCTGGCCGCCGCCTTCGGCCTGTCGCAACTGTTCCTGGCAGCGCCCATCGCCTACGACATCGTGCGCTATGCCGGCGCAGCCTACCTTGCCTATCTCGCCTGGAAGGCGTTCCGTTCCGACGGAACGGCATTTGCCCCGGTCGCCGGCCTGCCGCGCTATTCGCGAAGCCGGATTTTCCGGCAAGGCCTGCTGACCAATCTGCTCAACCCGAAGATGGCGCTGTTCGTGCTGGCGCTGTTCCCGCAATTCGTGCGCCCCGAGACCGGTTCCGTCGCCGGCCAGATCCTGCTGCTGGCGACCGTGCTCAATCTGATCGGGCTGATGGTCAACGGCCTGGTCATCCTGACCGCCAGCCGGATCGGAGCCGCCTTATCGAAACGCACGCGGTTCCGGCGGGCGCCGCAGATCCTGCTGGGAACCGTATTCGCGGGCCTGGCCGCACGACTGGCTTTCGGCGGCCAGCGCTGAAGCGCGTTTGCAGGAATAAATTCCTTGTGACTCTGCTTGACTCTTCCGTCACCCTCTGGAATCAATAGGAACATAACAGGAACAATTGTGAGTGGACACTGACCGTCATGGCGATATCAGCCGTGGCGCGGGAGACTGTTTTTGCCCTGCGCCGCCAGATCGCGAAGATCGAGGGAACGCTGCCCGAGCGCCTGCAGGCGCCGGCTGGCGCGCCGCTTGATGCCGACGCCAGCGCCGATCTCACGATCGTCCGGCGCGGTCTTGCCGCGGCCTTGCCGGATGCCTTCCTGCCGATCGGCGTCGACCCTCTCGATGCCGCCCTGAGCGGTGGGCTGCCGAAAGCGGCGCTCAGCGAAATCCATGGCCTGGAAACCCGCGATGCCGGAGCCGTCGCCGGCTTTGCCCTGTCGCTCGCCAGCCTGATCCTCAAGCAGGCGCAAGGGCTGCCGGTGTTGTGGATAGGCACCACGGAAATCTTCCGCGAGGCGGGCTTTCCCTATGCCAGGGGACTGCAGGCCTGCTTCGGCATCGGGCCTGAGCAATTGCTGTTTTCCGAGGCGCCGAAACTCGTCGATGCGCTGTGGGTCGCCGAGGAAGCAGCGCGGATGACGGCGCTCGCCGCCGTCATCCTCGAAATCCGCGGCAACCCGCTGCGGCTCGACCTGACCGCGACGCGCCGGCTGCATGCGAGGGCGCAAAGTGCCGGCCGCCCCGTATTCCTGCTGCGGCAGGCGGCCGAGCCGGAACCGACGGCGGCGCCCGTCCGCCTCATCGTCTCGCCGGCGCCGGCCGTGCCGCGCGAAACCGTCGCCGGGCCGCTCGCCGGATCGATCGGCCGCCCGGCCTTCACCATCAGCATCGGCAAGAGCCGCACGGCCTTGCCTGGACAATTCACACTGGAGTGGAACCCCGATGAACGCGTATTCGATGAAAGAAGGGGCGAGAAAGGACGGACAGGCCGGGCAAAGAATCCTGTCCCTGTGGTTTCCCTATCTGGCGGCCGAAAGGATCCTGCGGCAGCGCCTGGGGCGGTCCTGGCGTTCCCGGCCCCAAGATCACCCGACGCCATCTCATCCGCCACTGGTGATCAGCCACCGCCAGGGCAACGCGCAGCGCATCTCAGCCCTCGACGAGCGGGCTGAGGCGCTGCACCTGAAGCGCGACATGGGCATTGCCGACGCGCGTGCCATGCATCCGTCGATCGACATCGTCGAGGCCGATCCGGAGGCAGACCGGCGCCTGCTCGAAGGCCTTGCCGACTGGTGCGACCGCTACACCCCGCTGGTGGCGCTGGATGGGGCGGACGGACTGTTTCTCGACGTCACCGGCTGCACCCATCTGTTCGGCGGCGAACGCGCCATGCTGGACGACATCCTGTCGCGCTTCTTCCATCAGGGGTTCGATGTCCGCGCCGGCCTTGCCCCGACGCCGGGCGCGGCCTGGGCGGCGGCTCGCTTTTGCGGCGACCGCATCGTTGTTTCAGGCGAGGAGGAAGCGCTGCTGGCGCCTCTGCCGCTCGCCGCACTGCGCATAGCGCCGGAAACCCGCGCCAGCCTGGAAAGTGTCGGCCTGCGCACGGCGGGCGCCGTCATGGCAGCACCGCGCGCGCCGCTTGCCCGCCGCTTCGGAGCCACCTTGCTGCTGCGCCTCGACCAGGCGCTCGGCCGTCTCGACGAAGCGGTCTCGCCGCGCCTTCCCGTGGCCCCGCTTTCGGTCGAGCGGCATCTCGCCGAACCTGTCACCCTGACCGAGGACATCGAGCGGCTGGTCGGCCTGCTGGCGACGACCTTGAAGACCGATCTCGAACGCCGCGGCGAGGGCGCGCGGAGGCTGGCGCTGCTGCTCTTCCGCGTCGACGGCGCCGTCAGCCGCATCGCGCTCGGCACCTCGCGGCCGATGCGCGATCCCCGGCTGATCCAGAAACTGTTCCATGAAAGGCTGGCCGCCCTCGAGCAGGACATCGACGCCGGCTACGGCTTCGATCTGGTGCGGCTTTCGGTGCTGGCGGCCGCCGCCTTCGACATGGCGCAGGCCGATCTGACGGGCGAGGTGACCGATGACGGCGCCGACATCGCGCTGTTCGCCGACCGCATCCGCGCCCGGCTCGGCGAGGGCGCCGTGCTGCAGCCGGTCGCGGTTGAAAGCCATCTGCCGGAACGCGCCGTCGCCATCGTCCCCTTCAGCGAAGCGCCGCGCCGGACCACGCCGCCGAAAAGACCGGACAGGGTGCGGGCGCCTACAACCATCTTTCCGCCGGAACGGCCGATCCGGCTGTTCCGCGCGCCCGAGCCCATCGAGGTGCCGGCCACCGAAATGCCGGAGGGTCCGCCGCTGCATTTCCGCTGGCGGCGCGCGCTCTACCGCGTCACCCGCGCCGAGGGTCCCGAACGCATCGCCGCCGAATGGTGGCGCCAGGCGCCAGGCGACGCCGCGGCATCGACACGCGACTATTTCCGCATCGAGGATGCCGACGGCCGCCGCTACTGGCTCTACCGGCAAGGGCTTTACGGCGGCTCGCAAGCCGCGCCGCGCTGGTTCATGCACGGGGTCTTCGCATGAACGCGCTGACCGTCATTCCCTATGCCGAGTTCGGCATCCAGTCGAACTTCTCCTTCCTGCGCGGCGCCTCCAAACCGGAGGAGCTGGTGGTCGCGGCCAAGCTCATGGGTTTCTCGGCGATCGGCCTTGCCGACCGCAACACGGTGGCCGGCGTGGTGCGCGCCTGGCAGCAGGCCAAGGTCGAAAAGCTTGCCTATCACCCTGGCTGCCGGCTGGTTTTTGGCGACGGCACGCCGGACATTCTCGCCTATCCCAGGAACCGGGCAGGCTGGGGGCATCTGTGCCGCATGCTCACCCAGGCCAATCTGCGCGACGAGACCGAAAAGGGCGCCACCCTTCTCCAGCGCGGCGACCTGCTCGAATGGGGGGATCTGATGTCGCTGGCGGTCATGCCCGATCTGGCAGCGGGCGCGCAGGACTGTCTTGCCTTGCTTGGCCAGCTCAAGGACCGCTTCGGCAGGGCCCTGCGGCTTGGCGTCTCGCCCTGTTATGCGGGCAATGACCGTTTCCGGATCGAGCAGGCAGCGGCGCTTGCCCAGAGCACCGGCATCCCGCTGATGGCGACCAACGATGTCCTCTACCACACCGCCGAACGCCGCCCGCTGCAGGACGTGCTGACCGCGATCCGCCTCAACACGCCGGTCGCCGAGGTCGGGCTGGAACTCAGCGCCAATGCCGAACGCCATCTGAAGCCGCCGCTGGAAATGGCCCGCCTGTTCCGCAGGCATCCGCAGGCGCTGGCCGAGACGCTGCTGTTCGCGCAAGAGCTGGCCTTCTCGCTCAGCGACCTCCAGTACAATTACCCCGACGAGCCGACGGAATCCGGTCTCGGGCCGCAGGCAGAGCTGGAAAGACTGGCGCGGGAGGGGGCGGCCAGGCGCTATCCCTCAGGCGTGCCTCATTCGGTGATCAAGCGCATCGAGGAAGAGCTCGCTTTGATCGAGCGCCTCAACTACGCCCGCTACTTCCTGACGGTCTACGACATCGTCAAATACGCCCGCAGCCAGGACATTCTCTGCCAGGGGCGCGGTTCGGCCGCCAATTCGATCGTCTGCTTCTGCATCGGCATCACCGAAGTCGGGCCGGACCGGATCGACACGCTGTTCGAACGCTTCATTTCCGAGGAGAGGAACGAGCCGCCCGACATCGATGTCGACTTCGAGCATGAGAAGCGCGAGACCGTCATCCAGTACATCTACGAGAAATACAGCTCCAAGCGCACCGCGCTCGCCGCCGCCGTCATCAGCTATCGCGGCCGTTCGGCGCTGGGCGAAGTGTCGAAGGCGATGGGCCTGTCGGAGGATGTCCGGGCATCCCTGTCCGGCTCGATCTGGGGCTGGTCTACCTCCGAGGTCGGCGAGAAGGAAGCCCGCGCCGGCGGCCTCGACCGGAGCGACCCGACATCGCGCCATGTGATGGAACGGGCCAATGAGATCATGGGCTTCCCCCGCCATCTCTCCCAGCATGTCGGCGGCTTCGTCATCACCAGGGACCGGCTCGACGAGATCGTCCCCATCGTCAAGACGGCGATGGACGAACGCAAGATGGTCGAATGGGACAAGGACGATCTCGACTCGGTGAAGATCCTTAAGGTGGACATTCTGGCGCTCGGCATGCTGACCTGCCTGCAGCGCGCCTTCACTCTGCTTACGGACCACTATCCAAAAGCCCGGGATCCCTATGGCCGACCCTATGTGCTCGCCACCTTGCCGCCGGAAGACAGGCGCGTCTACGACATGATCGGCCGCGCCGACACGCTCGGCGTCTTCCAGATCGAATCGCGCGCCCAGATGTCGATGCTGCCAAGGCTCAAGCCAAAGGATTTCTATGACCTTGTCATCGAGGTGGCGATCGTGCGGCCGGGTCCGATCCAGGGCGATATGGTGCACCCCTATCTGCGCCGCCGGCAAGGCAAGGAAAAACCCGAATATCAGAAACCGGAGCTCGAGGCGATTCTCGGCAAGACGCTCGGCGTGCCGCTGTTCCAGGAACAGGCGATGAAGATCGCCATCGTCGCCGGCGGCTTCAGGCCGGGCGAGGCCGACGAACTGCGCCGCGCCATGGCAACCTTCAAGCGCACCGGCACCATCGGCAATTACCGCCAGCGCATGATCGACGGCATGGTCGGCAAGGGCTACACCAAGGACTTCGCCGAGCGCTGTTTCAAGCAGATCGAGGGTTTTGGCGAATACGGCTTTCCCGAAAGCCACGCCGCCTCCTTCGCCTTGCTGGTCTATGCCTCCTGCTGGTTCAAGACCTTTTATCCCGACGTGTTCTGCGCCGCGATCCTGAATTCGCAGCCGATGGGGTTTTACCAGCCGGCGCAGCTGGTGCGCGACGCGCGCGACCATGGCGTCGACATCCGCGAGGTCGACGTCAATTATTCCGTCTGGGAC
Source organism: Mesorhizobium sp. WSM4312 (assembly GCF_002294875.1). Taxonomy (NCBI): domain Bacteria; kingdom Pseudomonadati; phylum Pseudomonadota; class Alphaproteobacteria; order Hyphomicrobiales; family Phyllobacteriaceae; genus Mesorhizobium; species Mesorhizobium sp. WSM4312. The sequence continues at coordinate 204,852 of NZ_NSFU01000011.1, forward strand.
TGCACCCTGGAAAAAGCGCCGTTCGATCCGGCCCGCATCCTGCCGCGCCATGCCGATATGCGCGGGGTCATCGAGACGAACCATGCGGTGCGGCTCGGCTTCCGGCAGATCAAGGGCCTTTCCAAGGAACGCATGGAGGATTTCGTAAAGCGGCGGGGTTCAGGTTACGAAACCGTCCGTGACGTCTGGCTGCGCTCCGGCCTCGATGTCGACGAGATCGAGCGGCTGGCGCAGGCCGATGCCTTTCGTTCGGTCGGCCTCGACCGCCGTGCCGCGCTGTGGGAAGTGCGCGCGCTGGGCGCCAGGAGTGCGGCCGAAAAGCTGCCGCTGTTCGACCAGCCGGCGCTGCGCCTGCGCGAGCTGGAGCCGGAGACGAAGTTGCCGAAAATGCCGCTCGGCGAGCATGTCATCCACGACTACCGCTCGCTCGGCCTGTCGCTGAAGGCGCATCCGGTCGCCTTCCTGCGCGAGCGGCTCGACCGCGCCGGGGTCACGCCCAATGCCAACCTGCCTTCGGTACGCGACGGCAGGCGGGTTTCCGTCGCCGGCCTCGTCCTGGTGCGGCAGCGTCCCGGCAAGGGCAATGCGATCTTCCTGACGCTGGAGGACGACAAGGCGGTCGCCAACGTCATCTTCTGGGAGCGGACCTTTAACCGCTTCCGGCCGATCGTCATGGGCGCGCGCTTCGTCAAGGTCACCGGCAAATTGCAGTCGGAATCCGGTGTCATCCATATCGTCGCCGAAAAGATCGAGGATCTGACGCCCTGGCTGACCGTGCTTCTGGAGAAGGTCAGCGGGGCCGGAGCGCCGGGCGCTTCCCCTCCAGCAGCGAAAGCTGAGGCTCCGATTCGCGACAGCCGACCCGCGATACGCAACGCGCCGGTCGGGCAGGATATTGCGATGCTGTCGGAAGAGGCGGAAAGCGTCATGCCCAAGGGGCGCAATTTTCAGTAGACAGGGCCACACGCACCTTCGTCATCCACGGGCGGAGCAGGAGCGAAGCTCCGTCGCGCAGACCCCTGGAGCTGCTCCGCAGCTCAAGGGATCCATGCCGCGACATCAACCGAAGAGTGCCACGGTCCAGAATTGCGTCTCTACACCGTCGGAAGAAAGGCACCTGGTTCTGGCCCGCTTTCGCGCGTCGCATACGTCACGGAATGGATCCTAGGGTCTTCGCGACGCCGCTACGCGGCTGCTCCGCCCTGGGATGACAACGCGATGAATGGCACCGCCCCTACACCGGCCCCGTGGGCACCGGCCTACGCCGGCCGTAGCCTTGACTGACAAGCTACTTATGAGTGCTTCGGCCGGCGAAGGCCGCAAGCCCAGCAACCCATTGTTTGCAGGCCGGCATAACCTGAATATCGATATACCCTAAGACGGCCCACTCAGCTTCGGCGGCGCCAGCACATCCTCCGCCGACAGCGTCCGCGCCTCGGAGGGCAGCATGATCGGGATGCCGTCGCGCACCGGATAAGCGAGCTTGGCGACCCGCGAGATCAGTTCGCCGCGCTCTGGATCCCAGGCCAGCGGCCCCTTTGTCAGCGGGCAGGCCAGCAGTTCCAGCAGCTTGGGATCAACATTGATCTTCTTTCCGTCACGCCCATCAGCCGCCACTCTATTGCCTCCTGACCGACTATCTGAAGATGTGTTGAGATTCAGGTCAGGCCGAGTCGAAAATGGTGGCTTCCGAGAACCGGAGCGGAGCGTACTTTCCGTACGTGAGCACCGGAAGCGCAGGAAGCCGCCATTTGCAGGCCGGCATCACCTGAATATCGGCACATCTTACTGTAGGCTCGAGCCAAAGTCCTCATTCTCGCGCGCCAGCGCCATTTCGGTGATGGCGATCAGCGTTTCGGCGCGCGTCTTCAGGTCGGCGGCTTCGAGCAGCGCCTGTTTCTCGGCCGGGCCGTAGGGCGCCATCATCGACAGCGCGTTGACCAGCATGGCATTTTCGGCGCGGCTGACGCTTTCCCAGTCGGCCTCGAGGTCATTGGCCTGCAGATAGGCGCGGAACGCCTTGAGCAGTGCCGGCCGGTCGATCTCGTTCGCCGCCGGATCGTCATCGAGATCGGCGAGGAAGGGCGCCGGCTTTGCCTGGCGAAACGGCGTCTTGACCGTCAGTTCATGAGCGATGCGGAAGCGGAACACGCCCTGCAGCGAAATCAGGTAACGGCCGTCGCCGGTTTCGGAGAAGGCGATGATGCGGCCGGCGCAGCCGACATTGCACAGTTCCGGCTCGCCATCCTCGCGCAGCGCGCCGTCCAGACGGGGCTGGATGACGCCGATCAGCCGCGAGCCGGCGACCGCTTCGTCCACCATCTGCAGATAGCGCGGTTCGAAGATGTTGAGCGGCATGCGGCCGCCCGGCAGCAAAAGCGCGCCCTCGAGCGGAAAGATCGGGATCGTCGACGGCAGATCCTTGGCCAGCCGGTAATGCGCGTTTCCCGCTTGCACCACATTCCTCCGATCGACTTCATTCGCCGCCCGCCGCCGGGATCGTCGGCTTGGCCGAAGTCAGCTTCCTAATCTGGCGCAGCCGCCGCCGACCACAAGCCCGTGCGACGAAACAGCCGCCGGCTCAGGAAAACAGCAGCGCCGACAATTTGCGCCGCGCGGCCAGCGTCGCCTCGTCGGTCAGGCCCCAGGCTTCGAAAAACTGCAGCAATTGCGTCCTGGCGCCATCCTCGTTCCAGCCGCGGTCGGCCTTGATGATGGCCAGCAGGTTGTCGGCTGCCGCCGTACGTTCGCCCCTGGCGTTCTGGATCATGGCCAGGTCGAAACGCGCCTGATGGTCCTTGGGGTTTTCGGCCAGGCGGCGCTCGAACTCGGCCGGATTGCCCAGTTCCGCCGCTTGCGCGGCCAGCGCCATCTTGGCGCGCAGCGCGGCGAGAACAGGCGCGTCCTTCTTGGCCTCGGGCGCCGTTGCCAGCAAAGCCTCGGCGCCTTGCGTGTCGCCGGCCTCGAACAGCAGCTCGCCCAGCCCGGCGATCGCCTCGATCGTCTCCGGCGCCTGCGCCAGGATGGCATCGAAAATGTCGGCGGCCGTCTGCATGTCGCCGGCCTCGCGCGCTTCCGTCGCAGCCGCCAGCGCCTCGGCCACGGCCGGAGCGCCATTGCCCTTGCCGCCGACCTTGGTGATGAATTCGGCGATCTGGCTTTCGGGGATGGCGCCCATGAAGCCGTCGACCGGCTGGCCGTCCTTGAAGGCGATGACGGCCGGAATGGACTGGATGCCCAGCTGGCCGGCGATCGAGGGATGGTCGTCGATGTTCATCTTGACCAGCTTGACCTTGCCGCCGGCGGCCCGCACCGCTTTTTCCAGCTGCGGCGTCAACTGCTTGCAGGGGCCGCACCACGGCGCCCAGAAATCGACGAGCACCGGCTGGCGGCGCGATTCCTGGATGACGTCGGCGGCAAAGGCGGCGGTCGTGGTGTCCTTGATGACATCGCCGGCGGCGGCGGGAGGCGCGGCTTCGCCAAGCGCGACCTTTGCCGGCGCGGCTCCCGTTCCGCCATACTGAACGGTGGGCGCATACTGGCCGCCACTGCTGCCGAATGACCCGCCAAACGGCTTGTTGTCGCTCATCTCGTCACCCTTTCGGTCGCGCCGCCGGCCCGCGGGTCGGCGCCATGTCATTGGAAGTCGGTTTCGCCATGCATGTGGCGATCATGCCGAGACTTTCAAGATAGCAGCATCGTGCCCGGTTGCCTCGACGAATCTGATGAGATCGACCGACGCGATCGATGTCGTCGCCTCATTGGTCAGCGGATGGGCGTTGATGACGGCATGCGCCATCAAATCCTCGTCGAGCACCAGCTTGACCCGGTGCGCCGTGTCGTTGATGACGCCGAAGACGGTGACGGCGCCCGGCGAGACGCCCAAAAGCTCCATCAGCATCTCCGGTTTGCCGAAGGAAACACGGCTGGCGGCGCCGATCAGCTGGTGGATCTGCTTGAGATCGACGACCGCCTCCTCGCCGACGGTGACCAGGTAGAAATTGTCCTTCTTGTCCTTCAGGAACAGGTTTTTCGTGTGCCCGCCGGCGATTTCGCCGCGCAGCGCCTGCGAATCGGCGACCGTATAGAGCGGCGGATGGCGTTTCGTCGAAACGGCGATGCCGAGTTCGGCGAGAAAGGCAAAAAGTTCGGCTTCGGTCTTCGGCATCGATTGTCTTCTTCGTCGTTTTTCCGCCTTGCCGTTTACGGCCAATGCGGTGGCCGACACAAGGCCATCGCACGACAGGCCGATGAAATCCCCGCGCCGCGGGCGGTTTGCCGGCATCGTTTGGCATGTTGAAAAAAGCCTGCGATTTCCCTGTTGCAATCGCCGCGCTCTTCAGCCATATAGGCCCGGCTTGCGGCCAAGATGCCGTGTGAGCGGGTGTAGCTCAGGGGTAGAGCACAACCTTGCCAAGGTTGGGGTCGAGCGTTCGAATCGCTTCACCCGCTCCAATTTCCTCAAGGGGAATCAAGTGCTAAATCGGCCGCCTTCGGGCGGCCGTTTTGCTTTTCGGGGCTCGGATCGTTCGGGGATGCAATGCGCTGGATTTCCGGTTCGGACGACCGAAAGCCTCTGCGATAGCCGCCGGGCGGCTGCCCGGTCAGACGGGCAAAGGCCTGCGAGAACGATGGCGCCGACTCGTAGCCGACCGCATGAGCGATTTCGTCGATGGTTCGATTGCTGTCCCGCAAGGCTTTGGCAGCGAGGTTGACGCGCCAGCGCGTGACATAGGCCAGCGGCGGTTCGCCAACCAGCCGGGCGAACCGCCGCGCGAAGGTGGCGCGCGATTGCGATGCGGCTTGCGCCAGGGATGCAACGGTCCACGGGACTGCCGGCTGCTCGTGGATGAGACGCAGCGCTTGCGCCACGCCTTTGTCGCGCAAGGCGCCGAACCAGCCCGCCGTTCCGATCGGCTGGCTTTCGATCCAGGCCCGCAGCAGGAAGACCAACACGCTGTCGAGAAGACGCGGCGCTACGATGTCGTGGCCGGTCAAGCCGCCACTTGCCTCGACCCGCAGCAGATCGGTTGCCAGCCGAAGCGGTTCATTGGCGGCGATCTGTGCGCGCGTCAGATGGATCAATGGCGGCAGCAGCGACACCATCGGGTTCGGCCCCGCGCCGTCCAGCGCATATTTGGCGCACAGAAGCGTCGTCCCGTCGTCTACGCCTGGCCGATCATCGGGATCGAGCGTTGCCGAAAGCACGGCGCCTATTGGCGACACCTGCGCATTGGCCGGGTCGCTGAGCGTGTGACCAACACCGCTGCCGACGAGAATCACGTCGCCCTCGGCCACACGAACGGGTCCGTCATTGCCCGCAAGGCGCAGCCAGCATTCGCCACGCTGCACGAGATGAATGGCGGTATTGCGCATGGGATCGACCGAGATGCCCCACGGACGCCGCAGCCTGGCCTTGCCGATCACCGCACTTCCCAGCTGTATGGAAGCCAGGACATCCGACAAGACGTCCACGTCCGTATTCCTTTCGCGAAAACCAAACAGGGCGCAATTTGAGACGATTGGATAAGGATATGCAAGTTCAAGCCATCGATCATCGCATCTCGGTCGATGAAAGTGCGGGGCGCGGTGAACCGGACCGATTCAGCAACCGGCTTCAAGCCATCCCAAGACAGGACAGATATCCATGCGTGATCAGCAATTCATCCAGACGTCCACGGCGCTCCACGATGCGACGCTCGAAGCGAATAAGGCCGCCGTGCTCGACTTCATTGAAAAGTCGGTGAATGAGGGAGATTTGGACGCGGCCGCCGTTCATTTTGGCGAGAGCTACACCCAGCACAATCCGAACATCGCCGATGGCGTCCAGGGGTTCCGGGATTATCTGCAGCAGCTTCGGCAACGTTTTCCCTTGGTCCGGGGCGAGGTCAAACGGATCTTCGCCGAGGGCGATTTCGTCATCGTGCACATGCACGCCAAACGAGAGCCCGAGGAAACCGGCATCGCCATCGTCGATTTCTTCAGGCTGGCGAAGGGCAAGCTCGTCGAGCACTGGGAAGTCCGGCAGCCTGTGGCGCAGGGCACTCTGCACACCAATGCCATGATCTGACCACCGGCGAGAGCGGACAGCTCGCGCGGCGCAGCTATCCCTCCATGGAGCGAAAAGCCGTGGTGGACCGCGGCTCTTTCGCTTTTCAGGCGGCTGGCCTACCGCGCAGCGATGCCTGGTGCACCAGCGATGTCCAGCTGTTGGTCGAGGCGAGGTGGCAGTAGAGCAGACCGAGCGCGCCTGACTTTCTGAGGTCGAGGAAGGCCTCGTCGCTCAGTCTGTTGAAGGCCGGCTCGTCGATCACCTGGAAATCGGTGAGGTTGAGCACTTCGCCGCCGTCCAGCGTCACCTTGCTCTGGCGCGGCGCGAACAGGCCATGCGCGTCGATCCTGTCGATCATCTCGCGGGTGGCTCTGAAGTCGATCTGGAACTTGTCGCAGAAGGCGAGCGCCTGCCTGGTTGCTTCGGTCGGCTGGTTGCCGCTGAAGAACGGCGCGATCTTGTCATCGCGGAATGGCGCCATGAGCTGGTCGATGACCCGCTCGCTTGCCCTGTCCACGCACAGCGTCAGCCGGCCTGCCGTGGTCGGGTCCTCGGCAAGGATGAAGGGATAGCGGCGGACATAGGCGGGGACGTAATGCGGCGCGGTCCACCGGCCGTCGGCATCGACGAACAAGTTCTCGCCCTGGCGCACGCCGGTGATGATGACAGGGGATTTGGCCGGGCCGATGAAGACGATCGGGTAGGAGCGCATCGCCGCCGGCATTTCCGACGCCACCACCGGAATGGCATGCGCGGTGCGCGCGAAGGCAAAGTCGCCGCGCGCGGTCAGCCCTAGCGAGCCGTGCCGCGCCGGGTTGAGCGCTTCGGGCCTGGAATAGAACAGCGGCATGGCAGCATCCGCCGGCGCCGCTTGCGTCTTCGCCCCGATATCAGCCATGGTCCGTCCCTTTCTCCCGCCGGCCGATCAGGCCGGCTCCTCCACATCAGACCCCAGGACTGGCATCTGCTCTTGTTGCGCTGATCTTGGTTGGGCCAAAACTCCGGCGCAGGGACAAAGTACTACAGTGTCCGTGGCGCGCATAAAAGCACGGCCGCCGTGGTATTTTGCGATGAATTGTCTCGCCCGGGCCTCGGGGCTGCTGCCAGCCTATGGACAGCCTGCCGCGAAGCGGCGACATTGCGCCCGGCAACAAGCGGAGTGAGACAGACGGTATGGCGTCGGTATCGGATTTCAAGCAGGCGGTTGGGTCGGTTTTCACTGTTGCGATTGGCGGCAGGGCGGTTTGCCTCGAACTGACGGCCGTTCACCAGATCGCCTCCAGCCCACGCCCTGGCGGCGGCTTCACGCTTCTGTTCAAGGGGCCGCGCGATATAGGCCTGCCGCAGGCCATCTACCACCTCACCAGCGATGCGATCGCCGACGACATCTTCATCGTGCCGGTTTCAGCCGACGCGACCGGCTATCAGTACGAGGCTGTCTTCAACTGATTTTGATTTTCGACGGTCCGGTCGGTCAGGACGACGATCAGGGCACAGGGCGGTTCGGAGGGGCGGCTCGACATATGATCGACTATATCCAGATCGCCGGCGTCCTTGACGAAGCAGCATGCTGCGCGCTGTGCGCGGAAATTCGGGCTGCCTCGGGCCGTCCGGCCGGCCTGATGGGGCGTCCCGATCAAGAACCGGCATGGCCCGAAGTCCGCCGCACCAGGCGCGCCGAGGTCTCGGAAGCGACCGAAGGGCCGGTGAATGCCCTGTTGGCGCGGCAGAAGACGGCTCTGGAACGGCATTTCGGGCTCGCGCTCGGCACCTGCGAAAAGCCGCAGTTTCTTCACTACCGGGAAGGTGATTTCTTCGTGCCGCATCAGGATGGCAACACGCCGCTCATTCACGACGAGTCGCGGTTCAGAAAGATCTCGGCGGTGATTTTTCTCAACCGTCAGTCGGACGATCCTTCGCCCGAAGGCTATTCCGGCGGCTCGCTGGTCCTGCATGGGCCATACAGCGGTCCGAACCTGCGCGTCACCATGCCGGCGTTGCCGGGCTCGCTCGTTGCCTTCCGTTCGGAAACGACGCACGAAGTCACACCGGTCACGCGCAACGAACGTTTCACCATCGTGTCGTGGTATCGCGGCGCGTGAGAGCACCAGCGCTTGACCGGGGAGGACACACCATCAGGTCGTAAACGCCCTTGTCCTCGGCGACGGCGAAGCCGAGCCTGGCATAGAGCTGTCTGGCCGGATTGTTCTTCTCGACATGAATCGACGCTGATTTGCCGGCTAACCATGCCTCGTCGATAAGGTCGCCGAGCAGTGCCGCGCCGAGCCCTTTGCGCCGATGCGCCGGCAGAAGGGCGATATCGATGATGCGATGCTGGGTCGGCCAGCGCTCGATATAGAGGCGACCGATGTCGTCTCCGTCACGCATGATCACCAGCCAGTCGGCCGCGGGATAGTGTTTGATGTAGTGCGCGTGTTGCGCCCGGAACTGCATGTCGAGGAAGGCCGCCTTCTGCTCGTCGGTCCAGGACGTCACCGCGAGTTCCCCGGCGCGGGTCGACGCATAGAGCCGTGACAGGAACGGCAGATCGGCATCCGTAGCCGGGCGAAACGACAGCCCGGCGCCAACCGCCCGCATCCAGCCGATTGATGCCGCTTCAAACACCTGCAGACCGGTCATCGACAGATCAGGGGCGGGCCGGGAAAATGCCCTGCAAGGCGATGCAGAAGTTGAGAGTCAGGTACGGCATCATGTTGTTGTGCGGCAGGTCGCCGCCCGTTGGCTGCACCGCATTGCTGTTCAGCGGCGTCAAATTGGCGTTGCTGGTCTGGTAGACCGGTCCGCCCGCCGACCGCGCCAGTCCCGTGGAGGCCGACGGCGCGAACAGCAGCGCCGGAGGAATGGCGGCCATCAGCGAATGCACATGTTGCGGCATCTCGGTCTGTAGCAGCGCTACCGTCGTCGATCCCCCGGTTTCACCCAGGAAGTGATCCGATCCGCCAGCGGCCTGGCCGGGCTGCATCGGCGCATTGCCCTGCATGTCCGGCAAGGCAAAGTTCGATTTGCCATCGCCGCCATAGGTTGTGCCCAGCAGCGAGAACAAGGCGGTGTTTTGCGAGATCGGCATGAGCTGACCGTCGCAGGTCGCCCAGCCCGTGGGGGCGAAGTTGAACGGGAAAATTCGGATTTCCGCGACGAATTGGTCCGACATGGTCCTGTCCTATGTTTGGCTCGGGAAAACGCCGAACAGTGAAATGATGAAATTGATGCAAAGATAGGGCTGCAAATTGCTGTGCGGCTGGCTGCCGCCCGCTGGCGTCATCGACGACGGCCCCAGCGCCACGGTGGGAGCGATCGCGGAGTAGACTTTGATCGTGGACGACTGGGCAAGCACGTTGTTGCCCGGGGCGCTGGCGCCACCGATATTGGTTGTCGCCATGAACGGGTGCGAGTGCGAGGCGATCTGCTGCGTTGTAAGCGTAACCTCTTCTACACCCGCCATCTGCCCGATCACGTACCCGTTGCCTTGATGCAGCGGCAGCCGGCCCGACAGGTTCGGCAGATTGAACGTCTCTTCCCCGTCACCGCCATAGGTGGTGCCGATAAGTTGGAACAGCGTCTCATACTCCGAGATAGGCAATGTCTGGCCTTGGCAGAACATCCAGCCGTTCGGATTGAAATTGCCGGCGAACATGCGAATCTCGCCCACATAGGCTGCCATCGTTCGAACTCCTTCAATTTCGCGAGGGAAAGATGCCGACCAGGGCGATGCAGAAATTCAAGGTCAGGTATGGCTGCATGTTTTCGTGCGGCTGGCTGCCGCCGATACTGCTGACTTCGGTTGGGATCATGGTCGTCAGATTCGCCGGGGCGCCATAGAGCTGATTGGCCGGGCCCAGATAATTGTTGGTGGCAATCACCTGGTCACCATCCACCGTCGAGGCGCTGGCGCCATGCACATGGGACGGCAATTCCTGGACGGTAAGCGTATGCGACGGCTCGCCGCCCTGTTGACCAAGGAAAAATCCTTCGCCGCCCATATGCGTCGGCACCCGGCCCTGCAGATTTGGCAGCGCGAACGTGGTTTGCCCATTACCGCCATAGGTCGTGCCCAAAAGAGAAAACAACGCCTGGTTCTGGTTTATCGGCAGAAACTGGCCGTTGCAGAACGCCCAACCCTTGGGAGGGAAGTTGAACGATATCAGTTTTATTTCCGATAGATATGGCTCTGCCATACGGGCCCCCTCCAGCTTCTATCCGATGCCGCTAACATGACACGTCAGATAGAAATGTCGACATGAATCTTGTGTATTCGCAACTGCTAAACTACCACAAAACTTGATCAGGGCAGCGGTGGCACCGTATTGACGATGTTGATCGTTCCCGACGTCGCCACGGTTGTCGTGGCCGGATTCAGGTTGTTGTCCAAGACGACCTGCTCGGCCGTTGGAGCCACGGAGACACCCCTCGACAGGTTGATCGTCGAGGTACTGGCTCCGCCGGATACCGCCAGGAAGACGTCACTGCCGTTCGCCGGATCGCCATTGGAGAAGTCGTTGCGCTGAGTCCCGGAACCGCCGACCAAAAGGTTGATGACGCCATTGTCGCCGGCCAGGCCCGAGCCCGCGACGACGTAGAGGCCGGTGAAGGCATTGGAATCGCCATTGCTGGTCGTATTGCCCTGCACCGTGGCATTGATCGTGCTGCTGCCGGAAATCTGGGAGATCTGTATGCCGGCCGTGTCGTAGTGCGTGAGAATGTTGTTCAGGATCGCGACGGTGAAGGTACCGTTGTCCTGGCTGTTGATGTCGATATCGTTGGAGCCGATGCCGCTGCCCGAATGGGCTGTGCCGGCGACGCCGATCGTGTTGCCCGAAATCGTGCCGTCGAATATCGAATTGCCGCTGCCGCTGCCCTTGTTCACTTCGATGACGTGCGACTTGATGCCGGTTCCACCATTGGCGGCATGCATGTCGAACGTGTTGTTGGCGATATTGAAGGTGACATTGCCAAGGCTGGCGATGTCGAAGGCAGTGCCGCCGCTCACGGTCACAGGGTGGTTGTTGGTTACCGTGTTGCCGACCAGCTGAACGTCCATGTTCGTCCCGACCCCGCCTGTCGCGGCAACGAGGTTGGCGCGGGCTGTCGTCAAAGCGCTGTTGGAGACGGTCAGGTTCATGGCGGTGCTGCCCGCGTCGGCCTGGAAGTTGATGCCGTCGTTCATCCCGGTACCGTTGTCGCTCCTGCCGCCGATGGTGGAGCTGTCGATCGTCAGCCGGTTCAGCGTGCCGGTGTTGTTCTCGACCATGATGGTGTTGGTATAGCCGCCGCTGATGTTCGAATTGGTGATCGAACCGGAGCCCAGCAGGTTGGTCAGCCGGATCGCATCCTCACCGACATTGGCGAAGGACGCCAGCCCGTCGGACAGGCTGTTGCTGGTGCCGCTGTCACCGCTGATGACGCCGTGGTCCAGCGTGAAGCCGGTGACGTTGTTGCCGCGGATCGCGAAATTGCCGAAGTCGTTGAGCTGCATCCAGGCGAGCTGCACACCCTTCGTACCGTTGAGGAAGATGCCTGTGCCTTGCGTGGCGGAGCCGTCGGCGCCGCTCTTGTTGGCGATGGTGCCGCCCGAGCCGGCCGAGCCGGTGCCGGTCACATGCAGGCCGCCATTGCCGGCCGCCGTGCCGGTGTTGACCAGGATGATGCCGTCGGCGCTGCCGCCATTCGACGAGATGCTCTGGAAGACAAGGTTGCCCGAGTCGATATTTGTGTTCTCGACATCGAGTGCCGTGCCGGTCGTCGACGTGATCGTGTTGCCGCTGCCCTGCACCGTCACCGTGCCACCGCCTGTGGCGTTGAAGCCGGTGCCGCTGGTGGTGTTGATGACCAGACCGCCGCCGGTGAAGTTGATGGTCGCGTTGGTATTGTTGGCCAGGTTGACGGCGGTGTTGGTCCCGGTCGTCAGCGACTTGCCGGCACCGGAGAAATTGATTGTTCCGCCGGCGTTGTTGTTGACGAGAATGCCGTTGGTGGTGGCGCCGGTCGCGGTAAGAGTGCCGGACAGTGTCGTGGTGCCGCCGGTGCGGTTCTGGATGGCAACGATGTTGTTGGCGTTGTTTTTCGAAATGGTGCCGGCATAGGTGATGTTGCCGGCGCCGCCATTGACGTTGAAACCCACGCCTGTCGGATTGGTGATCGAGGTGCCGGCGCCGAAGCTGAAGGCGCCGTCCGAGCCGTTGAAGATATCGATGCCGGCGTCACCGCCGTTCAGCGTCGTCGTACCGTTGAAAGTATAGGTGCCGTCGGCATTCGAGAACTGCATGCCGTTGCCGTTGGTGGCCGACAGCGTGCCGGTGTTGAAGGTCAGCGTGCCGGTATGGCCGCCTGCGACGTTGACCATGGCAAAGTTGTTGGCCTGGGTGATGTTGCCGTTGTAGGTGATTTTGGACGCGCCGGTGCCTACGCTGATGCCGACATTGCCGACGGCGGTGACCGTGGTGCCGGTGCCGAAGGTGAAGGTGCCGTCCGAGCCGCCGAGGATGCCGATGTCGGCGAGGCCGCCGTTCAGCGTCGTCGTGCCGTTGAAATTGTAGGTGCCGTCGGCATTGTTGAACTGCACGCCGACGCCGTTGGTGGCCGACAGCGTGCCGGTGTTGAAAGTCAGCGTGCCGGTATGGCCGCCGGTGACGGCGATCATGCCGGTGTTGTTGGCCTGGGTGATGTTGCCGGCATAGGTGACATTCACGCTGCCGCCGGAGACCAGGAATGAAGTGCTCGTCGCACCGGTCAAGCTGCCGGTGCCGAGGCCGACGGTGCCGGAGACACCGGTCAGGCTGACATTGTTGGTGCCGCCGGTCGACGTCGTCGAGGTGAACGTGATGCCGGCGGCGATACCGTTGAGATTCACCGCCTGCGCGCCGGTGGAATTCACGGCGCCGGTCGTGACATTGACCGTGCCGCCATTGCTGGCACTGAAGCCCGCCGTGCCGTTCGTCAGGATATTCAGATTGGCGAAGCTGACGGTCGAAGCCGTGCCGGCATTGTCGATCGACACCGCGGTGCCTGTCATCGTCGTGCTGGTACCGAGATTGACGGCCCCGTTGAAGCTGACCGTGTTCGCCGCGGTCGCGCCGGAAATGGCTATGCCGCTCGCCACGCCATTCGCCGAGATCGGCCCACCGAAGGTGACGCTGCCGCCGCCGCGGTTGGCGATGCTGACGGCGCTGCCAGCCGTCGCCTTGGTGACCGAGCCGCCATAATTGATGACGGCACTACCGCCGGTCACGTTGAACGCTGTGCCCGTCGCACCGCTCAGCGCGCCGGAGCCGAGGCCGACCGTGCCGGTGACATTGGTCAGGCCGACATTGTTGGTGCCGCCGCCCGACGCGGTCGAATCGAGCGCGATGGTGGCGGCGACGCCCGAGAGGCTGATCGCCTGGCCGAGGGTCGAATTCACGGTCTCGGCGCCGCCGGTGGCGGCGATGGTCATCGTGCCGCCGGTGCTGGCGATGCCGGTGCCGGTCGTGGTGTCGACGGTCAGCCCGCCGGTGAAGCTGGTCGTGCCGCCGCCCTGCGAGAGACCGCTGCCGCTCGTCGTGTCGATGTTGGCGAGGCCGCTGACGTTGAGCGTGCCGCTGGCCCAGCCGATGCCGCCGCCGGTGGTGGCGGTGTTGTTTATCGCCACCGTGTTGAAGTTGAAGGTGCCGGTGTTGGTGTTGATGGCGCTGATGCCGGCGCCCGACGTGTTGGAAATGCTTGTCGCGCCGGTGACGGTGAAGGTGCCGGCGACGCCGTCGAAAATGATGCCGCTCGCGCCGCCGCTGGCCGTGACGCTGCCGACCGTCATGTTGACCGTCAGCGGGTCGAGATCGAAGGCCGCGCCATTCGTGGTGTCGACCGAACCGCCTGAGCTGTTCAGCGTAAAGGTGGTGGTCTTGGCATTGACCGCGAGGCCGGTACCGCCATTGTTGGCGATGTTGAACGTGCCGACGTCGAGGGTGCCGCTGGTGTTGGTGAAGGCCAGGCCGTTGCCCTGGACGCGTGCGCCCGTCGTGCCGACATCGAGCGTGCCGACGCTGACCGTGCCGCCGGCTCCAGTGGAATCGAACGTTACGTTGTTGAAGGCAATGCCGCCTCCGGTGCCGCCGGTGACCGTATTGCCGGAGAAGGACCTGACGGCGATTGAGTTGCCTGTCGGGCCGAGGTTCTGGCCGGCGAAGGACGCGGCCAGCGCGGCTCCCGTCGACTGCAGCGTGTTGCCGTCGATCGACAGCAGCAGCGTGTCGGCCGGCGCGCCGGTGGTGATGAAATCGAGCGCCCGGCCGCCGGCGGCGATGTCGTTGTCCCTGACGAAGAAACTGGAGGTGGCCGATGCGTTGCCGGAAATGCCGGCGCCGGTGCCGGTATTGCGGATGATGAGGTTCTGGATGCCGCCGGTGATCGTCCCGGCGCCCGATGTCGCCAGGTTGATGACCGAGGTGGCGTTGTTGGTCTCCAGGATGGGCCGCAGCGTATCGATGCCGCCCGGCGCTGCAACGATCGGCGAATTCTGCACCGTGGTGAAGTGGAACGCTGCCGACGCGCCACCGCTGGTGTCGACACCGAGCTGCGAGACATCGATGGCCGCGTCGCCGCTCTTGAAGGCGAGCAGCACCTGACCGTCATCGAGGTTGAACGTGGTGCCGCTGAGGTCGATGGTTTCTTGGGCACCGTTGACGTTCTGGTCGATCAGCACCACGACATTGGCGGTGGACGCCTGCGCTCCCAAATAGCTGCCCGGATTGGCGAGGCTGCCGTCGCCGGTGCCGCCTGATGTGACATAGTAGACGCGGACGGGCGAAAGGTTCGACGTGTCGCCGCTGAAATTGACGTCGTTGAAATTGTAGTCGCCGTTGGTCGGCAAACTATCGGTGGCGTGGATGACCTGTCCGCCGGTGGTCGCGATCGTCGATTCGGCCGGGCCCTGGCCGTCGCCGAACACCAGCTTGGCGTTGGTGGCGCTGGAGAACTGGACGCCATAGCCGACATTGCCGATGGTCGAGGTCTGGGCGCCGCCGGGATTGACCGTGTCGCCGAGCTGGATGATGCCTGTGCCGGTCGTGCCGGCCATGTCGATGCCGATCGTGCCGGCGAAGCTGCCGCCGTCGACGTCGAAATCGCCCGCCGTGATGTTGCTCCCGCCGAGCGATGCGCCGTTGAGGTCGAAGCCGATAGCGTTCGCGGCATTGAGCCCGACCGTCAGGCTGGTGAAGTCCAGTGCCGAGCCGAGCGCGCCGGAAATATCGACGCCGCGCGAGGTGATGCCTTGCAGGTTTACCGCGCCGAGATCGAGCGAGCCGCCGTTGACATCGTTGAGCGATATGCCGGTCGCAGCACCGTTGCTCGAAATCGTATCGAAATTGATGCCGGCCGCGGCGATGGTCACGCCGTCGAGGTCCAATGCGGTGCCCGTCCCGGTGGTGATGGTGTTGCCGGTGCCGCTGACGCTGACCGTGCCGCCGCCGCTGGCGCTGAACGCCGTCGCGGCGTTCGTGGTGATGTCCAAACCCTCGAAAGCGATTATGGAACCGGCGTTGTTGGTGAGCGAGACACCATTGCCGCCGACCGTCACCTCGTCGGAGAACGTGATCAGGCCGCCGGTATGGTTTGCGATGCTGACGCCGCCGCCGGTCAGCGTGCCCGGTGTCGCGCTGTTGGGCAAAGTGCCGCGCGTCAGCGTGATGTTACCGGCGCCGCCATTGGCGTCGAGCAGCGTGCCGGCGACATTGATGTTGTTGTCGAGAATGGACAGGTTCGAGTCGAGGCTGGCGACCTTGAAGGCCGTGCTGCCGGTGGCGACATTGCTGACCGTCACGCCCTGGATGGTGATGCCGCCGGCATTGTTGAAGCCACCCGCGCTCTGGTCGATGGCAAAGACCGAGCCGCTGGCGCCATTGAAGTTGAAAGCGGTGTTGCTGACCTGGTTGCTGCCGAGCAGATGCAGGAAGTCGGCCGTGCCGGTGACCACGCCTTCATTGCCGGTGACGTTGCCGCCGGTGGCGCCGAGATTGCCCTGGACATTGACCGGCTGGAGCGTGCCGGAGACGGTGATGGCGGTGTTGTTGCCGAACCCGGTGATCGACTGGCCCGAATCGAGCGTGAACGGCGTGCCGCTGAGATCGACGGTGCCGACGAAGGCGAAGGTCTGCGTGCCGGCCAGGGCATCGGCGGCGGCGACCGAGATGGTCGTCACCGCGGCGCTGAGCCCGTAGGTGCCGGCGGCGATCACGCCACCGTTCTGCGAGACCATGATGGTTCCACCAACCGCGCTGGGCAGATTGGCGCTGCCGGTGAAGGCGACATCGTCGAAATCGTAATTGCCGGATGCCGAATTGAGCCCGATCGTGTTGACGGTGTAGGCGCCAACGGCCGTGGCGCTGATGGAGGACTGCAGCCCATTGGCCGAAGTGCCGTCGCCGAAGGTGAAGTTGGCGTTGGCCGAGGTCGCCGTGGTGCCGCCCGACGACAGTTCGACGCCGACGCCGAGATTGGTGATGCTGGAGCCGGCCTGGAAGGTGATGGTCTTGTCGGCTTGCGTCGACGACAGGTCGATGCCGCGCGAGGTCAGGTCACCTGTGCCGGTTATATTGGTCACGCCGAAATCGGCCGTGGCAAAGGCGCCGCTGAAGTTGATGCCGGTCTGGTTGGCGCCAGCGCCCATTGTCACGGTGGTTGCGCCGAAGCTGGCATCGGCACTGGCAGTTGCGAAGCTGATGCCGCTCTGGTTGGCGCCGGCGCCCATTGTCACGGTGGTCGTGCCGAAGCTGACATCGGCATTGGTGAATACGAAGACGATGCCGGCCACGTTGGCGGCAGAGCCCAGCGTGACCTGGGTCGTGCCGAAGGTGACTGAACCGGCGGTGTTGGCGATGGCGATGCCGGGGCCGGCGCCCGTCACCGTGACCGCTCCGAAGGTTGCCGATGCGGTGCTGCCGACACTGCCGACAACCAGGCCGGTGCTCATGGCATTGGTGATCGACAGCGGAGCGGTAACGTTCAACTTGGCCGTGCCGATGAGGTCGATGGCAGACGCTCCACCGCCGCCTGTCGCCGACAGTGACGGGCCCGTGAAGCTGATCGTGCCGCCGCTCAGGAAAGCCGCCGAGCCGATCTCGAAAAGCCTACCGGTGCCGGTCGAACTGATCGCGCCGCTGAAGGTGACCGAGCCGCCGGTGATGCCATCGACCTTGACCGCCGTGCCGGGCGCCGTTGCCGAGCTGGAGATACCGGCCGAGACCGTGATCGCAGCGCTGCCGCCGGAGACGACGACGCCGTTGCCGGTACCGGAGTTGGTGATCGTGCCGCCGATGGCAATGGTGCCGGTGTTGTTGGCCAGGCTGACATCGGCGGCGTTAACACTTGTCGTAACCAAGTTGTTGACGCTGACGGTCGCCGCACTGTTCTGCACCACGAAGCCAGAAACGCCGAGGGCGGTGGTATCGATCTTCGTCGTGCCGTTGAAGCTGTACGTGCCGCTGGCGATGTTGGTGAGGCGGATGGCGTCGCCGCTGATACGGAACAGATCGACATTGCCGAAGGTGACGTTGCCGCTGCCGGCACTGATGTTCTCGATGACGATGCCAGTGGAAGCGCCGCCGCCCGAGCCATCCACGTTGACGCTGGCGAAATTCACGCCGGCGGCGCCGATGGTCATTCCGGTGCCGCCGATGAGAATTCCCTTCTCATCCGGCCCGAGGCCGGTTGCTACGGTGTTGGTCCCGGTCACCGTCAGCGTGCCGCCATTGACAGCGCTGAAGCCGTAGCCGCCATCCGTGGTCAGGTCGAGGCCGCCGGTGAAGTTGATCGTACCGCCGGTGTTGCCGGTCAGGTTGATCGCATTGGCCGCACCGGTGCTGGCGGTGATCTTGCCGCCGAAGGTGGCGGTGCCGCCGGTCATGTTGGAAATTCTCACCGCGCTTGCAGCGGCGGTCTGGCTGATGGTGCCGTTGTAGGTAACGTTGGGCGTGGAGTTGGTGATCGAGAAGGCGTTGCTGCTCGTACCGGCGATGGAGCTTCCGGCCCCGAAGGTCAGGGTTCCACTCGAGCCGGCAACGATACCGACGCCTATGCCGCCGCCGGTAATATCGAGGTCGTCGAAAGTGGCGGTGCCGTCGAAATCGTTGGCGAACAGCCCGACATTGCCGGCATTGGCGATCGTCGTATTGCCGGTGAAATTGACGGTCGCGCTTGAATTGACCAGCGCGATGCCGGTCTGGCTCGCATTCTGGATGTGGAGACCGTCGACCGTCACCGTGCCGGTCACGCTGTCGAGGACGACGCCTGTCGCGGCGCTGCTGACCGTCACGCCGTTGATCGTTGCGCCGGCGATGCCCGTTCCATCGATTGCGGTGGCGGAACTGCTGGCGATGAGGTTCGCGACGAGGTTGCCATTGGCCAGGTCGATGGTGTTGCCGGCCGAATTGTTGAGCGTCGCGCCGCCATTGCCGAAAGGATCGGCCTGGAATTGCGTGCCGCTGATGACATGCGTGCCGGTGACATTGGCGGGCGGCGCGCCAAGGCTCACCGAAGCGCCATTGGCGAAGGAAACGATCGACTGGCCGTCGGCCAGCGTAAAGCCGTCGGCATCCGTATCGATGTTTCCGGCGCCGTTGTTGACCAGCACGAAGATCGTGTTGGCGGGAGCCGCCAGGGCGTCCGCCGCGGTGGCGTTGATCAGGTCGTTGACGCTGGAGCCGTCGCCAGCGCCGGTGCTGGCGGCGCCGACGAAGACGACATTGGCGATGTCGAACAGCTGCGGACCGTTCAGCACCGTGGTGTTGAAGGCATAGGTGCCGCTGCCTGGCAACAGGCCGCGCATGTCGAGCGACGCCGTCGTGCCGGTGATGACCGCGCCGCCGGCCGCGCCGAACGAGAACGCCGTGTTGGCGGTGGTGCCGGCCGCGCCATTGGTGCCCATCTGCACGCCGGTGTCGACACCGGCGATGATGCCGCCGCCGATCGTCACCGAGCCGCCATTGGTGCCCGACAGGTCGATGCCGATCGAGGTGCCGCCGGAACTGCCACTGACGTCGAGCGTAGCGGCGGTGAAGGTCGAGGTGCTGCCCGACAGGTCGAGGCCGGTGGAGCAGTTACACAGGCCAGTGATATCGATGTCGCCGAAGCTGATGATGCCGTTGCTGCCAACGACGTCGATGCCGCTTCCGAACGGCTGGTCGATGGTGACCGCGCCGCCGAACGAAACGGCGCCGGTGTTGTCTTCCAGCCAGATGCCGTCGCCGGGATCGGTCATGCTGACCGGTCCACTGAAGGTGAGCGTGCCAGCATTGTCGGTGGCGAGGATGCCCTCGCTGTCGATATGAGTCAGCGTGACCGGCCCGCCGAACGTGACCGCGCCGCCGGAATTCTGGACGTCGATACCGACGCCGCCCGGGGCGGTGATGTCCGAGATATCGACGGTTCCGAACGTGAAATCGGCGGTGCTGTCGAATATCCCGAGGCCGCCGAGCAAGGTGTTGCTGACCGTCGTTGCGCCGGAAACGGCGAAATTTCCCGACACGCCTGCAAACGACGCGCCGAAAAGGCCGCCGTCCTGCGTCAAGCTGGTCAGCGTCACGTCGAGATCGGCGCCGAATAGCGCGACGCCGCCGCCACCGTTCCCGGAGATCGTACCGCCGGTGGTAGTGAACGTGCCGGCGGTGGAGGAGACGTTGACGCCGAGGCTTAAATTGCCGGATGCGTTCAGGGTCTGGAACGCGTAATTTCCGTCGCCGTTGATGGCCAGGCCGGCGCCATTGCCCGAAAGCCCTGTCGCGCCGTTGAAGGCATAGGTCCCGTTGCCGTCGATGCGCAGGCCGGCGCCGCCATTGCCGGTCGCGGTCACGTTGTTGGCCGCGACATTGCTGGCACCTTCGAACAGCAGCCCGTCCAGGCCCGCTCCGCTGACACTGACGCCGCTTATCGTCACGCCGGTGACGTTGTTGCCATGGATGCCGGTGCCGCCGCCTGGATTGGCGTTCGAGACGTTGAAGTCGAGCAGCGAGGTGCCGTTGGCCAGCGTCACGGTGTCGGCGCCGGCCGAACTGGTCAGCGTCGCCGCGCCGCCGGCGTCCGAGATGGTGCCGGTATGGGAAATGTTGTCACCGGCCACGTTGACCGGGATGCCGCCGAGCGAGAAGGTCCGCCCGTTGCCGAACGAGGCCAGCGTCTGCCCGGCGCTCAGCGAGAAACCGTCGGTGTCGTCGATGGCCGTGCCGCGATTGACCAGCGCGAAGATCGCCGTGCCGTCGGTGTTGGCATCGGCGGTCGCGATCGAGGCGAGGTCCAGCAGGGAGGAGCCGGTGCCCGAGCCGGTCGCCGTGGCGCCGACGAAGATCACATTCTGCACGTCGAACAGCTGCGGACCGCTGAAGGTGGTCGAGCCGAACGCGTAGTGGCCGAGCGTCTGGTTCAGCCCGCGCGCGTCGAGCGAAGCGGTGCTGCCGGCGATCGAGCCGCCGCCGAAGCTGAATTCGGCATTGGCCGAATGGGCCAGCGAGCCGGCTATGCCGAAGCGCACGCCAGTGTCGACCCCGGCGATGGCGCCGCCATCGGTGATGACGATCGTTGCCCCGCCCGAGGTCGGCGAGGAGAGATCGATGCCGATCGAGCCGGCGGCGCCGGTGCCGGTGAGGTTGAGTGACTGCGCGGTGAAGTTCGTGCGGCTGCCGGAGAAGTCGAGGCCGGTGCCGACGCCGAGGCCGGAGATGACGATGTTACCGGCAACCACCGCCGCGTTAACGCCGGCAAACGAAATGCCGTCGCCGCCGGGTGCCGAGATGGTAACATCGCCGAAGCGGATCGCCGCCGGCGAATCCGAAATGGCGATCGCCGGTCCCGTCGTGTTGGAAATCGTCGTCGCGCCGTTGACGGTGAAGCTGCCCGAGATCTGGTCGAGCACGACACCAGACGTGCCGCCGGTCTGGCTGATCGAATCCAGCACCACATGCGCGGTGATCGGATCGATGAAGACGGCCATGCCGCCATTGCCCGACACGGTGCCGCCGGTGGTGGTGAAGCTGCCGCCGCTCGACGTGCCCTGCACGGTTATGCCGCGATCGGTGTTATCAAGCGCATTGACGGTGGCGAAGGTGTAGGTGCCTTGGCCTGATATATCCAGACCGTCGTCGCCATTGCCTTGCAGCAGCGTCGTGCCGGTGAAATTGTAAGTGCCGTTGTCTTCGATATGCAGGCCGTCGAGGCCGTTGCCGGTAGCGGTGAAACCGGACGCCTTGACGTTGGTCGAATTGCCGGTGAACGCGGCGCCGTTGCCGCCGGCACCCGTCACAGTCACGTTGGTCAGCGTCGTGCCGGTGGCGTTGTTGCCGAAGATGCCGTTGGCGCCGCCGGTGATGGTGATGCCGTTCAGCGTGTTGCCGGTGCCGAGCGTGATGACGTTGTTGGCGACATTGGTGCCCTGGATCGTGCCGTCGCTGCCGCCCAGATTGAAGGTGGCGGTGCCGCCGCCGGACAGTTTCGCGGTGACGCTTTCGCCGCCGCCGATCACGGTCTGGCCATTGGCAAGTGTCACGCCGGCTGTCGTCAGATTGCCATTGCCGCCCAGCGCAACGACAAAACCGCCGCTGCCGGCCTTGGTGACCGCGTCGTCCAGGGTCGTCGGGTCGGTCAGCGTGCCGGCGCCCGCCAGCCCGCCATCGGCGAAATAGAACTTGCCGAACGCCGCATTGGTCGCGGCGTTGATGGCGACGCGCGTCGTCGAGCCGCCGTTGATCTCCTGCGACTGGATCCTGACGCCGATATCGCCGCGCACGCGCTCGTTGACGCGCTTGCGCAGGCCTTCACTGACCGGATAGACCGGTTCGGCACCGATGGCCGCGGTCTTGTCCGAACCGTGGCCGGGGTTGAACGGGATGTTCAGCCGCACGCTGCCGGCGAACTGGGTGTCGTCGCGATTGTCGTTGCGGACCTCGCCGGCGAAGACCAGTTCGGTGCCGCTGCCGAAGACATCGCCGATCGTGTATTCGAACCCGGCCTTGGCGCCGGTGACGCTGCCGTCGTCGCCGTGCGGGTCCTCGAAATGGTAGCCGCCAATGTCGAGCCGCAGCGAGTGCTTGTCGGGCAGGTTGACCGGAACCTGGGCGCCGATCTCGCCTTCGATGCCCCAGGCCGCGTAATCACGGTGGTCGAGCACCGATATCCGTTCGATCAGCTGGTTCGAGACCATCGACAGGGTCGAGCTGGTCGAATGATCGGTCGAGTCGCCCTTGATCGGTACGAAGACGTTCACATGCGCGTCGAAGTTCGGCGTGATCGCCTCGACGCCCAGCGTGGCCGCGGTGAACTGCGTGCTGTCGTAGTTCTCGAGGTTTATATAGGCGTAGCCGCCGAGCATCAGGTCGGGATTGACGATGCGGCGAATGCCGAGGCCGATGTCCTGGCCGGAAGCATCCTTGAAATCGTGCTTGGCCCGGACATCGAGGAACAGCACCGACTCGGCCGTCTGCTTGATCGGAATGAAGCCTTCGAGCGCGGCGTTGCCGCCATTGTTGTCGGCACCGACGATGGCGCGGATCTGCGGCTGCCAGAGGCCGTCGGGGTCGGCATGGGCAATCACGCCCGAAAGGCCAAGCGCCAGCGTCGTCAGCGCCGTCGTCTTCCAAAGATGGCTCACAATGCGCGAACGGCGATAACCAGCGCGCACGCGGAAAGCCTCCCCATGCGCCACCATCCCACCAACCTGCCGAGACGTCTCGGTAGTTTCCATCCCTGGCGAGTTCCTTCAGGGACTGCACGTCCCGCGTGTTAATTCTTACGCGAATTCTATTGTATAGCGAGTCCGGAAGGTTGTGCGTGTTGTTGTCGGACCGCAAAGTTCTGTTCTGTGACCATATTGCCACAGTAGATTTGCCGGCTTGCTTGACCCGGGACTCGGCTTTCGGAGCTGTCGCCATTGTTGTATCAAGCCTTTTCCGAGAGAATACCTGCTGGGGCAAGGAAAATTGTGGGGCGTCAAGAACATGCCAAGTAATTTAGCTAGAGCTAATCTAGCGCGAATGATCGCGACATCGGCTGCCCTTTGGCTGCTGTCGACTTCTGTTGGCCCGGCGCTTGCCGAGGACGCGGCCAAAGGGTCCCAAGCCAAACAGTCTCAGCCCAAGGAGGCCGGACCCAAGCCGGCCGACGCCAATGCATGGGCGGTGAACTGCTCCAGCGGCTCGGCGACCAACGAGCTTCAGTGCCAGGTGTCGCTGACCCTCACCGAGGCCAAGACCGGGCAGCGCGTGCTGACCGTCACCGTGCGCCGCGACAACGCCAATGGCAGCTTCGCCATGCTGCTCGCTTTGCCGCACGGCCTGTTCCTGCCGTCCGGCGTCAGCTATCAGGTCGACCAGGGGCAAAAAATCGTCATCGCCATCCAGACCAGCGACCAGAACGGCGCCTATGCCGCCACGCCGCTGTCGCCTGAACTGCTCAAGACGATGAAGTCGGGAACCAATCTGAACATCTCCATGGAATCGGTCACCCGCAAGCCGGTCACCATCCCGGTCTCGCTCGCCGGCTTCACCACGGCCATCGCCAAGCTGGAATCGATCAAGTAGCGGGTTCGCCGGCAACCATTGGCCGACATCCTGCCCCCTCGTCGTGGGCGTCTCCGCTCCGCGCTCAAGCGACGCAGCGCGTCAATACGAGCAACCGGCTTGATTGTCCGCACCCGCAATGCTCCGTTGTCGCTTCGGACATCCGGAGAAACCCATGACAGGCTTTGTCGACCGCCAGCGCGCCGCGCAGTTGATGGAAGGCGCCGGCATCGGGGCGCTGGTGCTCTGCGCGCCCGAGGCCTTCCACTATGCGACCGGTGCGTGGATCGGCCCGGCGGGACTGTTCCGCCGTGCCGGTGGCGGCTTCGTGATCATCCCGGCCGGACAAGACCTGCCGATCGGTGTTGTCGTCGCCGACTTCAACGCCGCGCAGCTGCGGCTCGCCGCGCCGGAAGCAATCGTGCGGTCGCACCCGATCTGGATCGAATCCGCGCCGGTCGAGATTGGAACGCACGGGCTCGCTTTGGCCGAACGCATCGAGGCCGGCCTTGCCTCGCTTGGCCGCGCCCCGGATTTCTCCCGCCCCGCCACTTTCGATCTCGCCGGCTCGGTGCGCCAGCTGCAGGCCTTGCTCGAGGAATTCGGACTGGAGCGCGCAACGCTCGGCATCGACCTTGACTTCGTCCCGGCCGCCGATTTCGCGGCCATCCAGGCGCTGTTGCCGCATTGCCCGATGGTCGATGGCTCGCCGGTGCTGGACAGGCTGCGGGCCGTCAAATCCCAGCGCGAGATCGATCTCCTCCAGCAAGGTATCTTTCTCTCGGAAGCCGGGCTGGAGCGCTTGCAGGTGGACGCGATGGCCGGCATGCGCCAGGCCGATCTCATCGCGCTCTACCGCAAGGGCGTCGCCGAAGCGGCAGCCGGGCTGTCGCATCCGGTCGTCACGGCGGAATATGTGACGCTGGGCGCCCGCGCCAAGGGCGCCGACGCCAGGGCCGTGGCCGGCGATCCCTTGAAATGCGACATGGTCTGCACGGTCGGCGGCTACGCTTCCGACATGTCGCGCAATTTCACCTTCGGGCCGCCTTCCGCCGACCAGGCCGAGCTGCATGCCATCGCCGAGCGCGCCTTCGAGGACGGGCTGGCGGCGCTGATGCCGGGAAACACGCTCGCTCATGTGCATCGCGTCACCACCGAGAGCCTGGCGCGGCAAGGCCTGCGCAGCTTCCGCCGCGGCCATTTCGGCCACAGCGTCGGCCAGTCGGTGTTTTCCGAGCAATGGCCGTTCATCGCGGCCGACAATGATGTCGTCATCGAGGCCGGCATGGTGCTGGCTTTCGAAATCCCGCTCTACATGGACGGCCTCGCCAGCTTCAATCTCGAGGACCAGTTCCTGATCACGGCAGATGGGCCGATGCCGATGAACCGGATGCCGAGGCGGCTGGAGAGGCTTGGCTAGCGGGAGGCTTCACTCCGGAGATTGGCCGAGCCCCTCCACGTTTGTCATCCACGGACGGAGCAGTCGCGTGGCGGCGTCGCGGAGACCCGAGGATCCATATGCCGCGACCTTGATCGAATAGTGCAGCGCCGCGGCACAACCCTTGCCGGCTAACTAAGCGCTCACCTGCGGCCGCCGATCCCTCCACGGCATCTCCTGCTCCAGCTGCGCCGAAGCCGCCAGCACGGTCGCCTCGTCGCCATAGCGGCCGACCAGCTGCACGCCGATCGGCGCGCCGCCTTTCGACCAGCCCAGCGGCAGCGAGATCGCCGGCTGGCCTGAAATGTTGAAGGGGAAGGCAAACACCGCGTCCGTCCATTTGGCGTTGTAACGGTCGATGTCCGTCTCCGACATGTCGTAATAGCCGAAGGGACGCGGCAGCTGCGTCAGCGTCGGCGTGATGAAGAGGTCGTAGGCATTGAGATCGCCGACAATGTCGCGGCCGATCTGCCTCAGCTGCTCGACATCGGAGATGTGCCTGACACCGCTGGTGGCGCGGCCGCGCGCGATGATCGCCCAGGTCACGGCCTCGACGTCGTCAGGCGTCACCGGCCGGCCGATCACCGTTTCAAGATAGTCGAAGGTCGCCGCCGTCTGCACACAGGTCATGTTGGTGTAGGTCGCCCAGACGCCGTTGGCATCGAGCGGCATGTCGTGCTCCTCGACATGGTGCCCCAGCCGTTCGAGCGTTATCACCGTCGCCAGCACCGCCGCCTTGACCTCCGGATCGATGGCTGTGCCGTTGGGCGGCGTGACGGTGAAGCCGATGCGCAGCGTCTTCGGCGCCTGCGCCGACAGGCTGAGCCACGAGGCATCAGGAACCGGCGGCGTATAGGGGTCGCCCGGCAGCGCGCCGGCGACGGCATCGAGATAGGCCGCGGTATCGCGCACCGAGCGCGAACAGCAGAGAAAATAGGCGCCGCCATACCAGTAGTCGCCGAACGGCGCGAGGCTGACGCGGCCGCGCGACGGTTTCAGGCCGACAATGCCGCAGCAAGAGGCTGGAATGCGGATCGAACCGGCGCCGTCGCTGGCTTCGGCGATCGGCACCATGCGCGAGGCGACGGCCGCGGCCGCGCCGCCGCTCGAGCCGCCGGGCGTGATGCCTCCCTTCCACGGATTCTTCGTCACGCCGTAGAGCTTCGGCTCGGTCGTGATCGACCAGCCGTTCTCCGGCGCGTTCGACTTGCCGACCAGCACCAGTCCCGCCGCCTTCATGCGGCGAACCACTTCGGTGTCGGAGTCGGCGACGACGTCCTTCAGATAGAAACAGGAATTGGTGTTCGGCGCGCCGGTCCAGGACGAGGCCAGCTCCTTGAGCAGGAACGGCACGCCGGCGAAGGGCGCGGACCTGTCGACCGTCTGCGCCTGCGTCCGCGCCATGTCGTAGAGGCGATGGACGACCGCGTTCAGCGCCGGATTGAGCCGCTCGACCAGCGTGATCGCCGCCTCGATCAGTTCGGCCGGCGAAACCTGGCCGCCGCGCACCAGCCCGGCCAGATCGAGCGCATCGGAGTCCGCGTAGGTTTTCAAAAGACTGTCGGTGACCATTTCTCTCTCCCAAATTTGCATGCCTCGGCACCTCGCTTAGAAATGCGCGAGCTGTCGTTACCGGCCAACTGCAAATGTAAGCTCCGCCCCGCCTGCCGGCGCCTTCTCCCTGTATAGTGACCGGGAGAAAGATGAAATTCCGCGCTGCAGGTGCCGCCTCCAGCGCCAGCAGCCGGATTGCGTCAGGCCAGCTCGACCGTCCGTCCCAACGCGATGCTCTGTTCGGCGGCGAGCACGATGCGCAGGCTGTTGACCGCCGCGTCCATCTGCTCGGTCAGATCGAGGTCCTCGCGGATGGCGCGCAGGAAGAAGGCCTGCTCGCGGTCGCACAGCTCCTGGTGGCCGGGCTCGTCCTCCATGCTGACGATCTCGTCGGGCTTGGAAAAGTTCTTGTCGCCGTCGACTTGGGCGTAATGGATCTTCAGCGCATCGGTCTTGGTGTGGCGGTCGATGTCGGCCGAGTTCGACACTTCGGCGTCCGAGGCGGTGCTGGCAGCCTGGCCGGCGACGATCGACACGGCGCCCTTCGGGCCGACCACGTCCTTCACGAAATAGGCCGTCTCGCTCATCATCGGGCCCCAGCCGGCCTCGTACCAGCCGACCGAGCCGTCATCGAAGGTGACGTGCAGATGGCCGTAATTCTGCTTGTCGGCCTCCGCCCACAATTTGGCGCCGATGCCGTGCACGCGCACCGGCTTGGCGCCGGTCAGCTGGCACATGACGTCGACATAGTGCACGCCGCAATCGACGATCGGGATCAGCGAATCGATCAGATTCTTGTGCCAGTGCCAGGCGCTGCCGCTGCTCTGCTGGTTGAGGTTGAGGCGCATCACCAGCGGCTTGCCCAGCGTCTTGCCGACCTCGATGAATTTGATCCAGGACGGGTGGACGCGCAGGATGTAGCCGAGCACCAGCTTGCGGTTCTTGGCGCGCGCCGCCGCCACGACCTTCTCGGCATCCTCGATGTTGGTGGCGAGCGGCTTTTCCATGAACACATGGCAATTGGCCGCGATCGCCTTCAGCGCATATTCGGCATGGGTGTTCGGCCAGCTGTTGATCGAGACGGCGTCCGGCTTCGTCTCCTTCAGCGCCTGGTCGAAATCCTCGTAGAGCGGATAGCCGGCTAATTCGGCCGGTATCTTGCTGTTGCTCTTGATCGAGCGGCTCATGATGCCGACGATCTGAAAACCCTCGGAGCGGTGATAGGCGCTGGCGTGCGACGCACCCATATTGCCGAGACCCACCACCAGCACTTTTACCTTGTCGGCCACCGCCACCTCCCACGCTTTTCTTCAATGGATTGCGGGCGGCAACCCTGTCGCCGCCCGGTTCTGCCGCCGGCAGTCCTTACTTGACGGCCGAATCGAACAGATGCGCCTTGATCTTCTCGACATCGAGTGCGGCAAAGCCTTCCGACAGCTTGACGCCGTCGGCATCGGCCTTGACCTTGGCCTTGTCGAAATCGTTGGCCGCCGGGATCAAGTCGTTGGTGCAGACATCCTCGGCCTTCACCGGATTGGTGATCTGGCCGATCTTGTGGATCTCGTCGAAGAAGCCCTGCCAGCTCGCCATGTCGTGCGAGCCCCAGCCGCCGCGCTTGTCCATGTCGCCGCGGAAGACGTTGATCTGCTGCAGGATCGAGGTGGTGCCGAGCTCCGGCCCGAGATTCTTGGCCAGCGTCGGGAACTGCTCGAACACCGCTTCGACCGCGGCGCGCGGATTCTGGTAGCCGAATTCGAGTCCCATCGCCCAGCCGCGCAGGTATTTTTCCAGGAAGGCCTTCTTGTCGGGGTCCTCGAGGTCGGCGCTGCGCACGACAAAAGTGTTGGCCGGCAGCTTGGAGTTTTTCACGCCGAGCCAGTATTCGAAGTCGAGGCCCTTGGCGATCCATTCGGCGCGCAGCCCCTCCCACGACAGGGCAGCATCTCCCTGGCCGCCGGCAAGCGCGGTGCCCCAGGTCGGCCAGCCGGCCTCGACATACTTTACTTTCTTGATGTCGACGCCTTGCGCGGCGAGCAGCGGATCGGTGATCGACTGCCAGGCGGCCGAGCCGAGCAGGATGGTCTTGCCTTCGAGCTTCTTCAGATCGTTCGATCCCTCGCCCTTGCGGAAGGCGATGCTGAACGTGTCGCGCGCGCCCATATGGAACACCGATTTCAGCTTCATGCCGTTCTGGATGGCGAAGGAGAACACGCCGGGCGAGGGGAAGCCCATATCGGCCTGGCCGACATCGACGAACTTGACCGTCGCCGTGCCGTCCGAGGGCCCCGGCTGCATGTCGGTGTCGAGCCCGTCGAAATAGCCGGCCTTCTTGGCTGCCCAATAGGGATAGTCGTCGAGCACTTCGAGCGTGCCGCGCGGCGAGATCCAGGTGAACTTGCCATAGGCCTCGGCCCTTGCCTTGAAACCGGTGGCGCCGAGCGCGGTTGCCGTCACCAAGCCGGCGCCGGTGACCTGCAGGAAATAGCGGCGGCTGATGCCCGGGTGGTTCGTCGAATGGTCTTTGGTCATGGCATTCCCCTTTTTGTTTGACGTCGGTCTGCCGCCCGCCTCCCGGGCGTCTTGCTTCAAATCCTTGTCTTCAAGCCTCCCAGCTCGCCCATTTCTTGCCGATGAGGAAGAACAGCACGTAGATCAGGATGCCGAGTGTCGACAGGATCAGCACCACGGCGAAGAATTGCGGCATCTGGATCATCGACGAATAGGTGGTCAGCCGGTTGCCGAGGCCGAAGCCGCCGCCGACCATCTCGGCGCCGACGGCGGTGAGCAGGCCGAAAATGGCGCCGATCATCAGCCCGACCAGGATCATCGGCAGCGCCATCGGCGCGCGGATCTTCCAGAAGATCTGCAAGGTGCTGGCGCCGTAGGAACGGGCGAGCGCGATCTTGGCGCTGTCGACGCGGCGAAAGCCGGTGGCGGCATTGATCATCACCATCGGCCCGGCGGCCAACGCCACCGCGATGATGCGCGGCGTGTAGCCGAAACCGAAGCGCAGGATGAGCAGCGGCACCAGCGCCAGCATCGGCGTGGTGACCAGCAGCAATATGTAGGGCGCGACGATCTTTTCGGCGAAGGGGAACTGGGTGATGACGGCGGCCAGCACCAGCCCGACGACGGCGCCGATGGCAAAGCCGGAGACCAGCTCGACCAGCGTGTAGCCGAGATGCGGCGCGATCAGCGGGAACTCGTCGAACAGCGCATAGGCGATCGAGCTCGGCGGCGGCATGATGTAGAGCGGCACATGGAACAGCCGCAGCGCCAGTTCGATGCCGCCGATGATGACCACGGCGACGGCGATGATGGCCGCCACCTCCTTGCCCGACTTGACGCCGGGGCCGCTGGCGAACGCCGACAGATTGGTCAGGCTGACCTCCTGGCCATCGCCTGATTTGGATTTGGAGAATTCCGGGATGGCGTCGCTCACGGCCTGATCCTCACGATCTCGGCGCTGGCGCGCTCCTGTTCCGGCGCCTTCGGCCTGGCGCGCTCGCCGACAATGTCCATCTTGATCCGGTTGGTGAGGTCGAAGACTTCCTTGGTCGCCATGATCTCCAGCGAGCGCGGCCGCGCGAACGGCACGCGATACTCCTTGGCGACCTTGCCCGGCCGGGCGCTCAGCACCACCACGCGGTCCGACAGAAAGATCGCTTCCTCGATGCTGTGGGTGATGAAGACGATGGTGGTCTTGGTGTCGAGCCAGATCTCCTCGACCAGCCGGTTCATCTCCTCGCGGGTGAAACTGTCGAGCGCGCCGAACGGCTCGTCCATCAACAGCACCGAGGGCTTCAGCGCCAGCGCCCGCACGATCGCCGCGCGCTGCTGCATGCCGCCCGAAAGCTCACGCGGGAACTTGCCGCCGAAGCCGTCGAGGCCGACGCGGTTCAGCAGATGCGCGATCCAGGCGCGGTCCGGCTTCTCGCCCTTGATCTCGAAGGGAAAGCGGATGTTGGCGTCGAGATTGCGCCAGGGCAAAAGGTTGGCTTCCTGGAAGACGATGCCGATATCGGGATGCGGGCCGGTGATCTTTACGCCGTCGAGCCGGATCTCGCCGCTGGTCAGGCGGTGCAGGCCCGACATCGACCACAAGAGCGTGGTCTTGCCGCAGCCGGACGGGCCGACGATCGAGACGATTTCATTGGCTCTGACATCGAGGCTGCAGCGGTCCAGCGCCAAGAGGTCGCCTGACGCCGTGTGATAGATCTTGGTCGCTGCCTGCACGCCAAGCTTCGGCGTTGTTGTCTCGCCCGCGTTCATCCGCCCCTCGGAGATTGCGTGATGATCCAGTAGGTCATCTGCCAAAAATCAGTCTGTAACTATCCTACTTTGCTGTCAAGCGTTCGCGGTGGTAACCGTATCATGAAATTTCCGGTATTCGCCTAATATGTTGTTTTTGCCCAGTTTTCTCGGCCTTGAAATTCGTGTTGCTTTCCTACATACTCTGAAAAGGAAACGCGAGCTTATCGCCAGGCACGCAACGGTTGCAGCGCGGCCGGGCGCATGGAACGACGGCGTGCAAACATGGTAAGAGGTCAGGTCGAAACGCCAGGGAAGACCGACTTCATGACCGAAGCTGACAGCCAGCAAGAGCCTGTTGCAAGCCACGAGCCGGAGGGACGCGACATCAGGCGCATCCCCGACATCATCTCGCTGGTCAAGGATTCCTACGCGGAGTTGAGCCCGGCGGAGCGTCGCGTCGCCGATGTCGTGCTCGACGATGTCAAATACGCCGTCGACGCCTCCAATGCGGCGATTGCCGAACGCGCCGGCGTCAGCGAGCCGACGGTGACCCGCTTCTGCCGCGCCATCGGCTGCGAGGGTGTGCGCGATTTCAAGCTGAAGCTGGCGCAAAGCCTCGTCGTCGGCGCGCTCTATCTGGCCAAGCCGCCGGCCATCAGCAACGACAATGGCATGCCGTTCTGGAACGCCGTCTTCGGCGAGGCGCGCCGGGCGCTGCAGGAGGCTGAACGCCAGCTCGATCCGGGCGAGCTGCAGAAGGCGGCGGAACTCATCGCCAAGGCTCGCCAGGTCACCGTTTTCGGCCTCGGCGGCAGTTCCTCGGCGCTGGCGCAGGAGACGCAGTACCGGCTGTTTCGCTACGGCATCACCGTCAGCGCCCAGTGCGATCCCTATCTGATGCGCATGACCGCCTCGACGCTGAAGCCGGGCGACCTGGTGATCGCCATTTCGGCGACCGGGCGCACGCGCGAGGTGATCGAGGCCGTCGAACTCGCCAAGCACTACCGCGCCAACACCATCGCCGTGACCGCGCCCGACACCGATCTCGCCCGCGCTTGCGATGTCCGGCTGACGGTGGCGGTGCCCGAATATCCCGACACGCTGAAGCCGACCGCTTCGCGCTTCGCCTTCCTGGCGGCGATCGACCTCTTGGCCGTGGCCTGCGCCTACAAGCTCGACGGCTCGGCGCGCGAGACGGTCCGCCGCATCAAATACAACGCCCAGATCCACCGCACCGGCAAGGAGATGGAGCCGCTCGGAGACTAGCTCCCTTCTCCCCGTTCACGGGGAGAAGGTGCCGGCAGGCGGATGAGGGGCAGCGCCGGCTTCGACGTCCCATTCAGGTAAGGCACACGCAGGAAGAGGAACACATGCTGGAAATGGCACCGACGAAACAGGCAGCCGCATGGCTGGAATCCCTGGCGCAGGCGCTCGCAGCCGGCGATGCGACCGCGGCAAGCCATTTGTTCGTCGACGACTGCTACTGGCGCGATCTTCTGACCTTCACCTGGAACATCACGACCATGGAAGGCCGCGAGGCCATCACCGACATGCTCGAGGCGACGCTGGCGACGACCAAGCCCACCGCATGGCAGCTCGCCGGCGAGGCGACCTCGGACGAAGGCACCATCGAAGCCTGGTTCACCTTCGAGACCGCTGTGGCTTCCGGCCAAGGCATTGTTCGCCTGCGCGACGGCCGCTGCCGCACCCTGTTCACGGCGATGACCGACCTCAAGGGGTTCGAGGAGCGCAAGGGCTTGGCGCGGCCGCTCGGCGTGCGCCACAAGGCCGACCCCGAACGCGAGACCTGGTCGGAGGCGCGGGCGCGCGAGACGCGCGAACTCGGCGCCACCGAGCAGCCCTATTGCCTGGTCATCGGCGGCGGGCAGGGCGGCATCATGCTGGCCGCACGGCTGCGGCAGCTCGGCGTGCCGACCATCGTCATCGAGAAGAATGCGCGCCCGGGCGATTCCTGGCGCAACCGCTACCGCACGCTCGTGCTGCACGACCCGGTCTGGTACGACCATCTGCCCTACATTCCGTTCCCGGAGAACTGGCCGGTCTTCACGCCCAAGGACAAGATGGGCGACTGGCTGGAAATGTACACGCGCGTCATGGAGCTCAACTACTGGGTCGCCACAAAGTGCCTCAGCGCCTCCTATGACGAGGCACGGAAGGAGTGGACCGTCGTGGTCGACCGCGTCGGCCGGCAGATCGCGCTGAAGCCGAAGCATGTCGTCTTCGCCACCGGCGCCTACGGCCCGCCGCGAAAGATCGACCTGCCCGGCGCCGCGGCGTTCAAGGGCGAGCTGCTGCATTCCAGCCAGTATGCCAGCGGCGACAAATTCCGCGGCAAAAAGGTCGCCGTCATCGGCGCGGCCAGCTCAGGGCATGATGTCTGCGTCGATCTCTGGGAAAGCGGCGCCGACGTCACCATGATCCAGCGCTCGCCGACCACCGTGGTCAAGTCGGACACGCTGATGGAGGTCGGCTTCGAGATCTTCTCGGAGAGCGCGCTGGCGCGCGGCATCACCACCGAAAAGGCCGACATGATCGTCGCCTCGACGCCCTTCGCGCTGGTGCCCAAGGGCCAGCGCGCGCTCTACGAGGTGATCAAGGCCCGCGACGCCACCTTCTACGAGCGCCTCAGCGCCTCCGGCTTCGCCATCGATTTCGGCGACGACGAGACCGGCCTCCTGATGAAGGCCTATCGCACCGGGTCCGGCTACTACATCGATGTCGGGGCCTCGGACCTGATCATCGACGGCAAGATCGGCATCCGCAGCGGCGTCGCCATCAAGGCGCTGACGCCGACAGGCATCCTGTTCGAGGATGGCAGCGAGCTCGAGGCCGACGCCATCGTCGCCTGCACCGGCTACCAGTCGATGAACGAGAATGTCGCCGCGCTCGTCTCGCGCGAAGTCGCCGACAAGGTCGGGCCCTGCTGGGGCCTCGGTTCCGGCGTCAAGGGCGACCCTGGCCCCTGGCAAGGCGAATTGCGCAACATGTGGAAGCCGACGGCGCAGGAAGCGCTGTGGTTCCACGGCGGCAATCTGGCGCTGTCGCGTTTTTACTCGAAATACGTGGCGCTGCAGATCAAGGCGCGTATGGAAGGCATTGCGACGCCGGTTTACGGCAGGCCGAGCAACGCCGGGCGGTGAGGCGAAAGCATGCTTCGGTGAGAGAGGTCGACCCCCACTCCGTCGAGCTTCGCTCGACACCTCTCCCCCGGTCGGCGGGGGAGAGGAAAGGCGCGAGCTTAACCGGGCTGGCTCCCTTCCTCTCCCTCCGGAGGGGGGAGAGGTGGCGCTGCGAAGCAGCGACGGAGTGGGGGAAGCCATCGCCAACGCGCAGCCGCCACAGGACAGGCACAACCCTACCGGCCATCCCACGACGGGAGATCGGCTAATCGTGCCGGTGCCCGAAATGCCGGGCGGCAACCTCGACATGCGTATGCGCGACATGCGCCTCGAAACGCTCGGTCTCGCTGACATCGTTCACCGCCTCGTTCGGCCACCAGGTGCCGCCGATGACGATGCCTTGCGAGACCAGCCGCTGCTCGGCGACCAGCGGGGCGCCGACCGCGTCGACGAAGGTGAACCGGCCGGACAGCCGGCGAAGGACAGCGACGTCGCCGACGGTGCCGACCGCCAGCGTGCCGAGGTCCGGCCTGGCGATCGCCCGCGCCGGCGCTTGCGTCGCGGCGCGCAGCACCTCGACCAGCGGCATGCCGAGCGCCATCAGCTTCGACATGCAGACCAGAATGTCGAAGGCCGGCCCGTCGACGCAGTAGAGATGCACGTCGCTCGAGACGACGTCCGGCGCCAGCCCCTCGGCCAGCATGGCGCGCGCCACGTCGAAATCGAACGAACCCATGCCATGGCCGAGATCGAAGATGACGCCGCGCTCGCGCGCCAGCCGCATGTCGGGCCGCACCGCGCCGGACGCGAAGACCGGCGCGTTGGGGAACGGCCGGAAGCAATGGGTGAGGATATCGCCGCGGCGCAGGCGCGGCAGCACTTCCGAGCGGCCGGGCGGCGGCTCGTCAATATGCGCCATCAGCGGCAGTCCGGCCTTGTCGGCCGCCTCAAGCGCCAGATCGACCGGCGCGATGCCGCTGGTGCCGCCGGCATGCTTGCCGGAGCGGACTTTCACGCCGACGACGACATCGGCGTGCTCGCGCGCCGCGGCAACCACCTCGCGCGGCTCGCAGAGCCGCAGATCGCTGCACTCGCCGACCGACACCGACTGCGAAAAGCCGAAGATGCCGGCAAAGGAAATGTTGACATAGGCCAGGATGCGCGCCCTGGAGCGCTCCATGACATGGCGGCGGAAGCCGAGGAAGTTGCCGGCGCCCGCGCTGCCGGCATCGATGAAGGTGGTGGTGCCGCTTTTGGCGGCGAGCCGGTCGGCGTCGACGCCGAGCGAGGTGCCGCCCCAATAGACGTGGCTGTGCAGGTCGACCAGGCCGGGCGCGACGATGCAGCCGGCCGCGTCGATCACCTCATTGGCGCGATCCGCCGGGATATCGGCGTCGACCGCCGCGACCCGCCCTTTGGCGATGGCGACATCGCGCGGCGCATCGATGCCGGACGCCGGATCGATGAGCCGTCCGCCCTTCAGCAGGAGGTCGAATTGCATGAGGGGAACCTCCGGTTCGTTGCTTTGCCTTCTCAGAGACTGTTTCGAAATTCGCTCTGGCGAGTCAAATGATGATGGTTTCGCGAACCGGAGCGGAGCGGACATTTGGGTCCGCCGCTGGATGGCCGCCGGAGCAGAATTTCCAAACGGTCTCTTAGACGGGCCTGTAGGCGACCGCCTCGACCTCGATCTTGATGTCGATCATCAGCCGCGATTCGACCGTGGTGCGGGCCGGCGGATTCTTCGGGAAGTGCCTGGCGTAGACCGCGTTGAAGGCGCCGAAATCGCGCGCGTCTTCCAACCAGACGGTGGTCTTCACCACGTCGTCCAGCGTGCAACCGGCCAGGGCCAGCGCCGCCTTCACATTGGCGAGCACCTGCTCGGTCTGTTCGGTGATGCCGCCTTTGACCGCGATGCCGTCGCTGCCGACCGGAACCTGGCCCGAGACATAGACGAAGTCGCCGGCCCGCACGGCGGGCGACAGCGGCACATGGGATGTTCCAAAAGTCTGCTTGGGCAAGGGATCGCCTCCTCTGATGACGCGGCAGGGCACCAGGGTGGCGCCCACGTCCGCGCAGATTTACCGCGATCGGGGCGGTCCCGATAGGGCCCTTGTTGGAAAGCAACATTCTTCGAAATCCGTGTTGCTTTATTACAGAAGCGCTTGCATCGTGCGCACCGGCCGGGCGGCCTGCGCGCCGCCACGAGCACATGCCTGCGCCAGACCGGAGAAACCGAGAATGACCTTCGACAAGAACCCGTTTCCTTCAGGCGATGCCGACCGCCATGCGTTGTGGGAGATGCTGGTGCGGCGCGACATCGACGCCTTCATTGGCCAGGACTGGTCCATGGTCGAGCACGATTTCATCGCCGAAAGCTTCTTCGGCATGCATGCGCATTTCCTCGCCAATGCCGATGCCTGGCGGCTGCAGTTCCCGCGGCTGGAGATCTATCGCGACGAGTGGCTGCGCCAGGCCGGGGAGACGGCGGCGACCAAATTCGCCGAGCCGCTGCGCGAAGCGCTGTTTCGCGTCACCAATCTGCGCGACATCGACGTCGCCGGCGACCGCGCCGTGCTGCACAAGAAGTTCGACGGCTCCGTCGCCAAGGCGGATGGCAGCGTCGACCGGCTGAAATGGCAGACGCTGTATTTCTGCCGCAAGGTCGAAGGCAGCTGGAAGATCGCCGGCTTCGTCGGCTACATGCCGTATCCGCTGGAGACCTAGCGCTTCCGGGTGACTGGTCCCGGCCCAACGAGAACGGCGGCGCGATAGGCCGGGTTGCCGTACCAGGCCATCCGGTCGAGCTCCGCCGCCCGAACCGGAAGGTCGACGACATCCATCTTCTGTTCGAGCCGGTCTGGCTCGATCCAGGGATCGTTGAGGAAATAGACGCCGTCGCCATGGCCATGGACGAGCACCCAATGCGGGCAGGTGTGGCCCATCATCGGCGCCTGGTCGATCAGCACCAGCGCCGACAAGCCGCGATCGAGCGCCTGGCCGATTTCTTCGAGGGCAAAGGCGCGCGTCTCGACCAGCAATGACGCGGCTTCGGCCTCGCGCTTGAAACCGGCCTGCACGAAGCGCATCAGCCCGCGCCTTTCCTCCGAGCTGGCCCGGTCGAGGAAGACCGGTTCGGCGCTGCTCATGAATATTTCGACCCGCAGGCCGCGCCGGCGCGCCGCCAGCGCCAGGCCGTAGGGGTCGCAGCCGCCCGGACCGCTCGGACCGATGATGGTGGTGGCCTCGCGCCACAGTTCGACCTCCAGCGCCCGGTCCGGCAGCAAGGCCGGATCGATCCCGCCCATCGCCATGGCCAGCGCCGACGGCCCGCACGTAAAACCCGCCGTCTGCGGCCAGGATGGCGGAACCTGCCCCTGCCGGCCGGCCGGTTCGCTGCCGATCCAGCGTTGCAGGAACCCGTCGCGGCGCTGCCACTGGCCGCCGATGCGCTGCACCATATCCTCGTCGGCACGCAGGCAGAGCACGTCTTGCGCGAGCGCCTCCTTCTCCAGCGCCTCCAGCAGGCGCGGACCGTCACCAGCGATGAAGTTCGGAGCAGACCAGAACAGGGCGATGCGCATCATTGCTGCCGCCGGCCGGCGCTGGCCGACCACGATCGCCTCCGGGCGGCCCTCGCTGTAGTGCGCCACGCCGGTGACCCCGGTGATCTCCCGCAGCGCCGCCAGGCGATCGCCGGCCTCGGCCGGCACCGCAGCGATCAGGTCGGCCCAGACGGCCGCGTGTCCGGCCGTAAAGACCGTCACACTGGCCCCTTCGCCTTCAGCCGATAACACAGGCTCCTCGAAGTGTTGCATGACCCGTAAATTAGCCGGACAATGGCCGATCAGTACAGCGTGACGAAGGCCGGGAACAGCAGGCCCGTCTGCCGCAAATACTCGATCAGCTCGATGGCCGGGAAGATGGCGAGGAAATAGAGCCCGTCATGGAAGGTGCGCTTGAGTGCGCGCGTCGAGAACTGCAACTGGTCGTCGTCGCGGTAGAGCAGCGGGTTCGGCCAGAAGCGCGGCGTCGTCTTGATATAGGCGGCATAGGCCTGGCCGAACTTGCCCAGGAGATATTCGGCTTCCTTGCGCGCCGTGACGCGGAAGATGAGGAAGCTGGCCACGCCAAGCGCGGCTGCCGCCACCAGCGAACCGTAGGCCAGACCGATGCCGACTGCGCCCACCGTCGAAAAGAAATAGAGCGGATTCTGGCTCATCGAGAACGGCCCCGTCGAAACCAGCTCCTCGTTCTTCTTGCCGCCGACATAGAGGATGCTCCACAGCCTGCCGGCAACGCAGGCGAGCACCAGGCAGAAGCCGAAGAATTCGAGCGTTTCGTGACCGTTCGAGCCCTCGGCGAGCGCCGGCTTGGTGAGAAACAGCAGCAGCACCGCCAGCACCGCCGCCACGCGCACGAAGACCAGCCGCTTTCGCTGCACGAAGGCCTGTGAAACAGGCTTGAGGGACGCATAGCTCATTCGTGTCTTCCTGGGCCACGGATTACGGGTTCAGCCACTGGGGCGCGGCATTGATGGCGGATACAAGGCCGCTGCTTCTATCGGCGCAGCACGCGGCGTTCGTAAAGGCCTTTTGCGCCAATCACGGCCATCCTTACGAATTTGTATGCCCCGAGACAGGCAGCAGTGAAATCGCTTGCCTATCGTGGAGATGCCGGATCGCTTCCATCCGGCCGCAACCTCGGGACTTGGCCATGCTCTCTCCCAACAAAACCACCGGACCGGCCCAGAACAGGGTTCCGGAGGTCACGCTCGACTTCTGGCTGATCAAACTGATGGCGGTCACCATGGGCGAGACGGCCGCCGATTATCTCGCCGTCAATCTCGGGCTCGGGCTGGCCGTCACCTCGCTGATCATGACCGGCGTGCTGATCGTCGCCCTTGTCGTGCAGTTCGCGCAGAAGCGCTACATACCTTGGGCCTACTGGCTGGCGGTGGTGCTGATCAGCGTCGTCGGCACGCTGATCACAGACAACCTCGTCGACAGTTTCGGCGTGCGCCTGCAGACGACGACGATCGCCTTCTCGGTTGCGCTCGCGGCGACCTTCGCGGTCTGGTACGCAAGCGAGCGGACGCTGTCGATCCACACCATCTCCACCACGAGGCGCGAGATCTTCTACTGGCTGGCGATCCTGCTCACCTTCTCGCTCGGCACCGCCGCCGGCGATCTCGTCGCCGAGAGTTTCGACATGGGCTATCTCACGTCGGGCCTCGTGTTCGGCGGCCTCATCGCGCTGATCGCGCTTGCCTATTATCTCATCCACCTCGACGCCATCCTCGCCTTCTGGCTGGCCTATATACTGACGCGCCCGCTCGGCGCCTCCTTCGGCGATCTTCTGTCGCAGCCGGCCGAACAGGGCGGCCTCGGCTTCGGCACCACCTTCACCAGCCTGATCTTTCTGGGCTGCATCGCAGCACTGGTTCTGTACATGACGCTGAAGAAAACCGCCGACGATGCCGACGAGATCCTGCTGGAACAGGATTAGGCTTCGGCGTTTGGCGGTCCGTGCCATCCTAGGAACGGGGTCTTGCCGGTGATAGCCTGTGCCCGATATCGGCGATCAACCGGAACAGCGATGCGACTTCTTCTTGTCGAGGACGACCACAAGACTGCGGACTATATCGTCAGGGGACTGACCGAGGCCGGGCATGTCTGCGACCTCCTGCGCAACGGCCATGACGCGCTTTTCGCCGCCACCAGCGGCAACTATGACGTGATCGTCGCCGACCGCATGATCCCAGGCCTGGACGGCCTGTCGATGGTCAAAGCGGTGCGCGCGGCCGGCGTGCGCACGCCGGCGATCTTCCTCACCTCCATCGGCGGCATCGACGACCGCGTCGAGGGCCTGGAGGCCGGCGGCGACGACTATCTGGTCAAGCCCTTCGCCTTTTCCGAGCTGCTTGCCCGCATCAATGCGCTCGGACGCCGGCCGGCGGCGCTGGAGCAGAAGACGACGCTGTGGGTCGGCGACCTCGAGATGGACCTCATCATGCGGCGCGTCACGCGCCAGGGCCAGCCGATCGACCTGCAGCCGCGCGAATTCAGCCTGCTGGAGGTGCTGATGCGCGGCGAGGGCCGCGTGATCACCCGCACAATGCTTCTGGAGCGTGTCTGGGACTTTCATTTCGATCCCAAGACCAGCGTTGTCGAGACCCATATCAGCCGGCTGCGGGCCAAGGTCGACAAGCCGTTCGAGGCCCAGCTCATCCACACCATCCGCAACACCGGCTACAGCCTGCACGCGCCGCTTGCGCCATGACCGGAAGCTGGTCTCGCCTGCTGCGCAGCACACCGTTCCGGCTCGCCCTCACTTTCGCCTTCCTGTTCATGCTGGCCTTCATCCTGTCGGGCGCCATCGTCTACCAGATGATGAGCGCCGATCTGGCCGAGCAACTCGACGACTCCATCAAGGAAACCTACGCCGTCATCGCCGCGAGCCATGCCGACAATGATCCCAAGGAACTGGTCGAGACCGTCGAGAGCCACGCCACGCGCAGCCCGAAGAAGGAGCAGCTGTTTTCGCTGACCGACGCGGCCGGCAACCGGCTGGCCGGCAACTTCACCGCCGCGGGACTTCCCGACGGCTTTTCGATGTTCGGCGCCGAAATGCCCGGCCTGCCCCAGGGTGCTCAGTACCGCGCCTATTCGGGCGCGGTCGGCAACAACACCCTGACGGTCGCCATCAGCCTGTCCGAGACGGAGGAACTGGAGACGATCATGCTGATGAGCTTCGGCTGGGCGACCCTGATCGTCACCGGGCTGGCGGTCGCCGGCGGCGCCCTGCTTGCCTCGCGTGTCCAGCGCCGCCTCGACGGCATCGCCGCCACCATGGTCGATGTCTCGCATGGCCGGCTGGATACCCGCATTCCGTTGACCGGCAACGGCGACGATATCGATGTCGTCTCCAGCCAGGTCAATGCGGCGCTCGACCGCCTGTCGGCGCTGGTCGAAGGCATGAGGCAGGTCAGCGCCAACATCGCGCACGACCTGAAGACGCCGCTCAACCGGCTGCAGATGATCCTCGACAGCGCGTCGGAAAAGCACCTGTCGGGGGAGAAAGTCGCCAGTGAACTGGCCGAGGCGCATGCCGAGAGCCTGCAGATCAACGAGACGTTCGACGCGCTGCTGCGCATTGCGCAGATCGAGGCCGGCGCGCGCAAGGCGCGGTTCACCGATGTTGGCCTCGGCGAGATCCTGCAAACCATCGCCGAGATCTACTCCGAGGTGGCCGAGGATGACGGCAAGTCGCTGTCGTCGGTCGAGCTGCATCGGGCCGCCGGCCGCATCCATGGCGATCCGGAACTGTTGACGCAGATGTTCGCCAATCTGGTCGAGAACGCGCTGCGCCATTGCCCGCCCGGCACGACGATCAAGCTGTCGGTGGCGCGCGACGGCGACCATGTCCTGGCCGCAGTCGCCGACAATGGACCCGGCATTCCCCCGGACGAACGCGAAAAGGTCTTCCAGCGGCTCTACCGGCTGGATCACAGCCGCTCGACGGCGGGCAGCGGCCTTGGGATGAGCCTCGTCAGGGCCATCGCCGATCTGCACGGCGCATCAATTGCGCTTGAGGATTGCGCGCCTGGCCTCAGCGTGGTGGTGAGCTTTCCGCTGGCGACGGATTAGCCGACAAATGACCGGTGCCGGCCAACACCAGCTCGGGTTCCTCGCCCTCGTAAAGGGGGGAGAGATGGCCTACGCCACGCACACATCTTCTGTGACTGGCATGACTGATCGGCCCGAGGCTTGATTGCCACGTGGTTCTCCCAATCCGTCGCTGCTTCGCAGCGCCACCTTTCCCCCCTCCGGAGGGAAAGGAAGGGAGCTTTGCCGGACGAGCGTTGACGGCAAAAAGCTTGGCGCCTTTCCTCTACCCTGTCGATCGGGGGGTCCGAAGGACGGGCGAGACCCGTGGCTCGCCCCGGCAGTGGCTCGGCGAAGCCGAGACGGAGTGGGGGTCGACCAGCGCCGCATAAGAGAACGCATGCGCCAAGCTGCCCTGCACGCTATCGCCAAAGACCAGCCGCTTGGAAATGTGTGCCGTAGCGCCTCTGGCGGGGGCGAGGAACCCAAGCCTTGAGAGGCCCACTCACCGATCAATCCTCGTTGACAAAATAATCGATGACGAAGTCCGCTCGACACCGTCCATGGCGCCGATCTGGTCGAGCAGCGCGTCGAGGTCGCGGATCGACGGCGCGTCGACGATGACGATCATGTCGAAATTGCCGCTCACCGAATGCAGCGTCCTGACCGGCGCCAGCGCCTGCAGCGCGCGCACCACCTTGTCGGCGAGCTTGGGCGTCACGGTGAGCAGAACATGCGCCCGCACCAATCCCTGCTCATAATCCGGTGAAAGCTTGACGCCGTAGCCTGATATGATGCCGCGCTGTTCCAGCCGCTCGATCCGGCTCTGCACCGTGGTGCGCGACACGCCGAGCCGCCGCGCCAGTTCGGCGGTCGAGGCGCGTGCGTTGGAACGCAGCAGGGAAAGCAGCGCCTGTTCGGCTTCACTGAGCATTTCGACGATCTCCTTCGGCGGATCGGCTTAAGATAGGGTTCATTCTGCCAGATTTCACGCTTCCTTTCGACAAGCAAGCTGCGATGATTCCCGCCAAGTAAATCAAGACTGGCAGGGGTATTTGACCATGAACAACATCGTTATCGTCGGCGCCGGCAAGATCGGCTCGACCATCGCCGGGATGCTCGCCGCGACCGGCGACTACCGCGTCACCCTCGTCGACCGCTCGGCGGCGCAGCTCGCCGCGGCCGAAGTCCCCGCCGGCGTCGAGACGCTCGAACTCGATATCGCCGCGGCCGGCGCCCTGGAAGCCGCACTCGCCGGCAAGTTCGCGGTGCTGAGCGCCGCCCCCTTCCATCTCACCACGCGCATCGCCGAGGCGGCGGCAAGTGCGGGCGTGCATTACCTCGACCTCACCGAGGATGTTGTCTCGACCCGCCGCGTCAAGGAACTGGCGCGTTCGGGCAAGAGCGCCTTCATCCCGCAATGCGGCCTGGCGCCGGGCTTCATCTCGATCGTCGCCAATGATCTGGCCAGCCGCTTCGACACGCTGGAAAGCGTGCGCATGCGCGTCGGCGCGCTGCCGCAATACCCGTCCAATGCGCTGAACTACAACCTGACCTGGAGCACCGACGGCGTCATCAACGAATATTGCGAGCCCTGCGAGGCGATCGTCGAGGGCGAGCTGATCGAAGTGCCGCCGCTCGAAGAGCGCGAGGAATTCTCGCTCGACGGCGTCACCTACGAGGCGTTCAACACGTCGGGCGGGCTCGGCACCTTGGCCGAGACGCTGAAGGGCAAGGTGCGCACGCTGAACTACCGCACCATCCGCTATCCCGGCCACGCCGCCATCATGAAGGCGCTGCTCAACGATCTCGGCCTGCGCCACCGCCGCGACGTGCTGAAGGACATTTTTGAAAGCGCGCTGCCGGCGACGCTGCAGGACGTCGTCATCGTCTTCGTCACCGTCTCCGGTCGCCGCAACGGCCGCCTGCTGCAGGAAACCTACGCCAACAAGATCTATTCGCAGCGCGTCGGCACCCAGCTGCGCAGCGCCATCCAGATCACCACCGCGTCCGGCATCTGTGCCGTGCTCGACATGCTGGCCGACGGCAGCCTGCCGGCGACCGGCTTCGTCAAGCAGGAAGACATCGCGCTGGATGCTTTTCTGGCCAACCGCTTCGGCCGGGCCTATGCCCAGCATGAGATGGTGAGCCGGCTGGCGGGGTGAGGAGCCTGGATAGGTTCGCGCCTTTCCTCTCTCCCGTCGATCAGGGGAGAG
This sequence comes from Mesorhizobium sp. WSM4312, assembly GCF_002294875.1. NCBI lineage: Bacteria > Pseudomonadati > Pseudomonadota > Alphaproteobacteria > Hyphomicrobiales > Phyllobacteriaceae > Mesorhizobium > Mesorhizobium sp. WSM4312. The sequence goes on from NZ_NSFU01000011.1 coordinate 248,647, forward strand.
GTGTCGAGCGAAGCTCGACGGAGTGGGGGTCGACCCGGCTTGGTCGTTGTGATTTCAAGTCCGGCCGATGATTAGTTCTGACTGAAGCCGCGCGGTGACTTACCAGCGGCGGCGCGATTGACGAGCGGCTTCCCCCACTCCGTCGCTGCTTCGCAGCGCCACCTCTCCCCCCTCCTGAGGGAGAGGAACAAGGAAGAACCGCCCCTCAGATATGCAGCGCGTGCCCGAGCGCCTTGAGCGCCGCTTCCTGGAACCCCTCGCCTTGCGTCGGATGCGCATGGATGGTGCCGGCGATGTCCTCCAGCCGCGACCCCATCTCCAGCGCCAGGCCGAACGCCGCCGCCAGTTCCGACACGCCCTGCCCGACCGCCTGGATGCCGAGCACCAGATGGTTGTCGGCGCGGGCTACGACGCGGACGAAACCATCCTCGCCGAGCTTCGTCATCGCCCGTCCGTTGGCGGCGAACGGGAACAGCCCGACCTTGATCTCGCCCTGGGCCTTGGCTTCCTCGGGCGACAGCCCGACAGTGACCAGCTCCGGATCGGTGAAGCACACCGCGGGGATCGCGCGCTTGTCCCAGCTGCGCTTGTGGCCGGCGACGATCTCGGCGACCATTTCGCCCTGCGCCATCGCCCGGTGCGCCAGCATCGGCTCGCCGGTGACGTCGCCGATGGCGAAGATGCCGCGCATCGAGGTGCGGCACTGATCGTCGATCCGGATGAATTTGCCTGACCTATCGAGGTCGATCTGGTCGAGGCCCCAGCCTTCGGTCACCGGCTTGCGGCCGACCGTCACCAGGATCTTGTCGGCGGAAACTTTTGCATTCTTGCCGTCCGCCGTTTCGACCAGCAGCGCATCGCCCTTGGTCGACAGCCCCTTGGCCTTGGCCCCGGCCATGACTTCGATGCCAAGCGCCGCGAGCCGCTTCACGACAGGCCGGGTCAGCTCGGCGTCATATTGAGCCAGCACGCGCGGCAAGGCCTCGACCACGGTCACGTCGGCACCCAGCTTTGCGAAGGCCATGCCAAGCTCCAGCCCGATATAGCCGCCGCCGACCACCGCTAGCTTCTTGGGCACCGCACTCAACGCCAGCGCGTCCGTCGACGATATTACGGACCCGCCAAAGGGAAGGAACGGCAGCTCGACCGGCGCCGAGCCGGTGGCGATGACGATCGTCTCAGCCCGGATCACCTGGCTTCCCGTCTCGGTCTCGACCTCGACGGTCTTGCCGTCGCGGAACGTCGCCCAGCCATGCACGGTCTTCACCCCGGCCTTCTTCAGCAGGCCGGCGACGCCGCTGTTGAGCCGGCTGACGATGCCGTCCTTCCAGGCAACGGTTTTGCCAAGATCGAGCACGGGCGCCGATAGCGAAATGCCGAGCGGGCTCTTGCCGCCGGCCATGTGCGAGACCTTGTCGAACTCCTCCGCCGCATGGATCAGCGCCTTGGACGGAATGCAGCCGACATTGAGGCAGGTGCCGCCGGGCTTGCCAACCTCGACGATGACCGTATCGACGCCGAGCTGGCCGGCACGGATGGCGCAGACATAACCGCCCGGACCGGCGCCGATGACCAGCAGCTTGCAGGAGATTTCTTTCATCATCGCATCCTAAGTGGTTGTCGCGCTGGATCGGAAATAACAGTCTGTCGAGATCCTTCTGTCCCGCGGCATCTCAATTGTCCCGCCCCTCAATCCACAAAGATCAGCGCCGGCGTTTCCAGCAGCGTCTTGATGCGCTGCACGAACACCGCGGCATCCCAGCCGTCGATGACCCGGTGGTCGAAGCTGGACGACAGGTTCATCATCTTGCGCGGGATGAACTGCGTGCCGTCCCACATGGGCCGCACCATCATCTTGTTGACGCCGATGATGGCCACTTCCGGATGGTTGATGACCGGCGTCGTCGCGATGCCGCCCATGGCGCCGAGCGAAGTGATGGTGATGGTCGAGCCGGACAGCTCGTCGCGCGTCGCCGTGCCGGACTTGGCCGCCTCGGCCAGCCTGTTGACCTCGACGCCGCAATCCCAGATGTCGCGCGCCTCGGCATGCTTGACGACAGGCACCACCAGCCCGGACGGCGTCTGTGCGGCGATGCCGATATGGACGCCGCCATGCTGGTGGATGATGCCGGCCTCGTCGTCGAACAGCGAATTCAGCTGGGGCTGGTCCGCGATCGCCTTGACCATCGCCCGCATCAGGAACGGCAGCAGCGTCAGCTTCGGCCTCTCTCCAGCACCCTTGGCCGCGCGCTTTTCCTTGTTGAGCGCGGCGCGCAAATCCTCGAGCGCCGTGACGTCGATCTCCTCGACATAGGTGATGTGCGGGATGCGCGACTTGGACAGCGTCATCTTCTCGGCGATCTTGCGCCGCAAGCCCAACACCTTGATATCCTCGACCGAATCGTTGCGCGCCAGGCCCGATGCCTTGGCGACCTGCGGCCCGCGCGCCAGGAACGCCTCGATGTCGTCATGGCCGATGCGGCCGGCCGGGCCGCTTCCCGCGACCTGCCTCAGATCGATGCCCGCCTCCTTCGCGCGCAGCCGCACCGCCGGCGATGCCAAAGGCTTTTCACCCTCCGGGCGCGGCGCGCCGGAGACGGACCTCTGCCCGGTGTTTTTCGCAACGGCCGGAGCAGGTCTCGCCTCCGGGGCGTCGGCCTTTGGCGAGGCCTTTGCGATCGGCGCGGCGGTCTCCGGCTTCGGCGTTGGAAGCTTCGCCGGCGGCTCGGCGGCCACCGCCTCGGCCTTGGCATCGCCCTGCGGCTTTGCATTGCCCTCGCCCGCCACCTTCAGCCGCACAATAGGGGAGCCGATCGCCACGGTGTCGCCGATCTCGGCGCCCAGCCACAGGATCTCGCCATCGACGGGCGACGGGATCTCGACCGTCGCCTTGTCGGTCATGACGGCGGCCAGCACGGTGTCCTCGCGCACCATGTCGCCGACCTTGACGTGCCATTCGACGAGTTCGGCCTCGGCGACGCCTTCGCCGACATCGGGCAGCTTGATGATGTGCTCGCCCATGTCAGGCCTCCATGGTTTCGATGAGCGCGCGGCCGACCCTGGCGGGACCAGGGAAATAGTCCCATTCCTGCGCGTGCGGATAGGGCGTGTCCCAGCCGGCGACCCGCGCCACCGGCGCCTCCAGATGGTAGAAGCAGCTCTCTTGAACCAGCGCCGACAGTTCGGCGCCGAAGCCGGAGGTCAGCGTCGCCTCGTGCACGATGACGCAGCGCCCGGTCTTCTTCACCGAAGCGACGATGGTGTCGAGGTCGAGCGGCAAGAGCGTCCTCAGGTCGATGATCTCGGCATCGATACCGGTCTCTTCGGCCGCGGCTTGGGCGACATAGACCATGGTGCCGTAGGCGAGCACGGTGACCGCCGAGCCGGCCCTGCGGATCGCCGCCTTGCCGAGCGGCACGGTGTAGTGCCCGTCGGCGACCTCGCCGAGCTCATGCTTGGACCAGGGCGTCACCGGGCGGTCGTGATGGCCGTCGAAGGGGCCGTTGTAGAGCCGCTTCGGCTCGAGGAAGATCACCGGATCGGGATCCTCGATCGCCGCGATCAGCAGCCCTTTGGCATCATGCGGGTTGGACGGCACCACCGTCTTCAAGCCGGAGACGTGCGTGAACAGCGCTTCCGGGGACTGGCTGTGCGTCTGGCCGCCAAAAATGCCGCCGCCGGTCGGCATGCGGACCACGATCGGGCAGGTGAAATCGCCGTTCGAGCGGTAGCGCAGCCGTGCCGCTTCCTGGGTCAGCTGGTCGTAAGCCGGATACATGTAGTCGGCAAACTGAATTTCCACGCAGGGCTTCAGCCCGTAGGCGGCCATGCCGATGGCCGAGCCGACAATGCCGGATTCGTTGATCGGCGCGTCGAAGCAGCGGCTCTTGCCGTATTTGGCCTGCAGGCCTTGCGTGCAGCGGAAGACACCGCCGAAGAAGCCGACATCCTCGCCGTACACGACGACGCGTTGGTCGCGCTCCATCGACACGTCCATGGCGTCGCGAATGGCCTCGATCATGGTCCGTCTTGGCATGGCTCAGACTCCCGCCTGCTGGCGCTGGCGCCTGAGATGCGGCGGCATCTCGGCGTAGAGCCCCTCGAACATGTCGCGCGTCGACGGCTTGCCGCCGGCATGCAGCGTGCCGTGGCTTTCCGCCTCCTTCTGCGCCGCGATCACCGTGTCGAGGATTTCCGCCTCGGCCTGCGCGTGCCGCTCGTCCGACCAGACGCCGAGCCCGATCAGATGGTTCTTCAGCCGCACGATCGGATCGCCGAGCGGCCAGGCGTCGGATTCGGTCTTCGGCCGGTAGGCCGAGGGATCGTCCGAGCTCGAATGGGCGCCGGCGCGGTAGGTGACATATTCGACCAGCGTCGGTCCGAGGTTCTTGCGCGCGCGTTCGGCCGCCCATTTGGCCACCGCATGGACGGCGAGATAGTCGTTGCCGTCGACCCGAAGCGACGGGATGCCGAAGCCGAGACCGCGCGCCGCGAAGGTGCCGGAGCCGCCGCGCGCTATGCCTTGAAAGGTCGAGATCGCCCACTGGTTGTTGACGACATTGAGCACGACCGGCGCCTTGTAGGTGGAGGCGAACACCAGCGCCGCGTGGAAATCCGATTCCGCCGTCGAGCCGTCGCCGATCCAGCCCGCCGCGATCTTCGAATCGTTCGAAATCGCCGAGGCCATCGCCCAGCCGACCGCCTGGATATACTGCGTCGCCAGATTGCCGGAGATGGAGAAGAAGCCGTGCTCCTTCGACGAATACATGATCGGCAGCTGCCGGCCCTTCAGCGGGTCGGCCTCGTTGGAATAGATCTGGTTCATCATCGTGACCATCGGATAGCCGTCGGCGATGAGCAGGCCGGCCTGCCGATAGGTCGGAAAATTCATGTCGCCCGGCGCGAGTGCCTTGCGGAAGGCGCAGCTCACCGCCTCTTCGCCCAGATGCTGCATGTAGAAGGAGGTCTTGCCCTGGCGCTGCGCCATCTGCATGCGCGCGTCGAAGGTCCTGAGCGTCATCATGTGGCGCAGGCCTTCCAGCAGCTCCTCATTGGAGAGCAGCCCTGCCCACGGGCCGACGGCTTTGCCGTCGCGGTTCAGCACGCGGATGATGGAGAAGGCCATGTCGCGGATGGTGCGCGGATCGACATCGATGTCGGGGCGCGGCACCGAGCCGGCGGCTGCGATGGTCACGTTGGAGAAATCAGGCGTGCCGCCCGGCCGCACTTCCGGCTCCGGAACGTGGAAACGCAACATCCCAGCATCGGCCATGACCTTCGTCCTCCAATGTTGCCTGGCGCCGATATTTGCACATCCGCGCGTCCAGTGCGAATTCGCCGAAGGTCGTCGGACCGGCCGCGCCGGCCGATCCAGCCTCCCTGCGCCAAGATGAAGATATGTCCGCGAAATTTCTTGTCGATGTTTCACGGCGGCGCGCAATTTGGCGCAAGCTTGGGCCGGGCTTGTCGTCAGATAAGGCGATTGGCGCCGCGCCTTTCCTCTCCCCCGTCGATCGGGGGAGAGGTGTCGAGCGAAGCTCGACGGAGTGGGGGTCGATCCTGGCTTCCAAATCCGCGTTTCTCCCCTCCCGTCTATCGAAGTCGTTCACCTCGCCCTCGTGCCATGCTAACCACCCCCCATGGCACAGAAGAAAGCTTTCGAGGTCGATTCCTGGCTCGCGCGGCCTGACGCGCGCATGTCCATCGTCCTGCTCTACGGCCCCGATCGCGGCCTCGTCTCCGAGCGTGCAAAGGCCTTTGCCGAAAAGACCGGCCTGCCGCTCGACGATCCCTTTTCCGTGGTCCGGCTCGAGGGTTCGGAGGTCGACCGCGATGAGGGCCGGCTGCTCGACGAGGCCCGCACCGTGCCGATGTTCTCCGACCGCCGGCTGCTTTGGGTGCGCAATGCCACCGGCCAGAAGGCGCTGGCCGAGGACGTCAAGGCGCTGACGGCGGAACCCGCGCGCGATGCCATCATCCTCATCGAGGCCGGCGATCTCAAGAAGGGCGTCGGCCTGCGCGCCGTGGTCGAAGCTGCGGACAACGCCATGGCGCTGCCTTGCTACGCCGATGAGGCGCGCGACATCGACACGGTCATCGACGATGAATTGCGCAAGGCCGGCATGTCGATGACGCTGGAGGCGAGACAGGCGCTGCGCCGCAATCTCGGCGGCGACAGGCTCGCTTCGCGCGGCGAGATCGAAAAGCTCATCCTCTACGCCCACGGCCAGAAGGAGATCGGCCTGGAGGATATCAGGGCGATGTCGGGCGACGTGTCAGGCGCCTCGTTCGACGATGCCGTCGACGCGCTGCTCGAAGGCAAGATCGGCGACTTCGACACCGCCTTCACCCGCCACTGCCAGTCGGGCGGCCCGCCCTTCCTGGTGCTGTCCTCGGCGATGCGCCAGTTGCAGCAGATTCAAATCATGCGCGGGCAGATGGACTCTGGCGGACGCAATGCCGCGTCGGTCGTCGCCGGCGCGCGCCCGCCGGTTTTCTTTTCGCGGCGCAAGCTGGTGGAGAAGGTGCTGGAGCGCTGGAGCAGCGATGCGCTGAGCCGCGCACTGACCCGGTTGCAGACTGCGGTGCTGCAGACCCGCAAACGGCCCGATCTGTCCGAGGCACTGGCGCGCCAGGCGCTGCTCGGCATTGCGGTGGAAAGCGCCAGGCTGGGGCAGCGTTAGAGCAATTCCAGGAAGAGTGTGAGCGGTTTTCCCGGGGAAGCGCGTAGCACCTTCCCTTGGCAATTGCGTCAAAACAAAGAGTCGATCTTCGCCTTTTCGGCGCCGGGCGCTGCCCATAAGTCAATCCATTGTCATGGCGCCCAGCGGTTGGAAGGTCGGCGGCGCCTGCGGCTACTGGCCGGACCAATTGATCGGGGCGTAATGTCCGTTTTGGCCGGAATTGTCCCAGCTCATGCCATGGTCGCTGAACGTGCTGCCTTGCGCCCCCATCGCCATGCCGAGCCAGTCGGGATTGACGGGATGGCCGGTGGCCGCCCACATCTGCCCGTCCTCGCGCATCGTCGGCAGCGGTTCGACCGCCATCTGCATGACGCCGGCAATCGCCGCCGACCGCTTCTTGCCGTCTATCCGGTAGTCTATCGGCACCTTCTTGGCGCCGAGGTTCGTGCCGATCAAGGGTGCCAACACCGCCATCGGGCCACCCGCGGCGCCAGTGAAGATGGCCCCCAGCGCCTCTGTCTGCCCGTCATCGGCCCGTTCGTCGATATAGGCGGCGGCCGTCCAATTGCCGTCTGCCATCGGACCCGGCGTGTGAGCGACCAATGCGACACTGAGCCCGTCCAATCGAACGTCGCCGTAATTGCCCGTATCGATGTGAAAGACCAGGCCGACGTCGCAAACGCCTTTCGTCGGCCTCGATGTCAGCTGCGCCTTGGTGGACAGCAGGCAAGGACACACGACATCGCAGCTGCAATTTTCGAAGTAACTTCCGGACAATTGCCAACGGACTGCCATTTGCACCTCCCATGCGTCAGGCGCGTCGGCATATCATTCTGGCGAGGCGATGCCATTTCACGACTATTGCTGGAATGGCAAACAGCCCTCGCCGCGACCGGCACGCTAGGGCAATTAATTTAAGCCATATCTAATATTAATTGCGCCGTTGCCTGGCACTGTCAAGCCGCGGGCACCAGGGCTGGCGATTGGCGAAATCGGCAACGCTGCAATCTCCCCCCTCGTGGGGGAGATGCCCGGTAGGGCAGAGGGGGGCGCCGTAGAGCGCTGCCTCGGCCAGCTTCGACTGGCCGAGAGACTTACCTGAAGCTGCATCACTATCCATTGAGATGTCGGCGAGCCAGCGCCCCCCTCTGGCTTGCCAGCCATCTCCCCCACAAGGGGGGAGATCGGCCAATCGCCTACCGCCGCCGCCAGCATCGCCCCCCATCAGCTCGTGTCGCCAGCCCTGGCAAAACGAAAGGGCTGACCCAACAGCCAGCCCCCTTTTTCTGCGTTAAATCAAGCTTCCGCTTGATGTCATCCGCCGGCTAACTACCGCTCCTGCTTCAATCTCCGGCACAGCTCGTCCAGTTGCTCCAGCGAGCGGTAGGACACCCGCAGCTCGCCGCCCTTGCCCTTGTGATCGATGGCCACGATCATGCCGAGCGTGTCGGTCATCAGCTTTTCCAGGGCCAGCGTGTCGGTATCCTTTTCCGGCGCGGCTTGCGGCTGCTTCGGCTTGGCCGGCGTGGGGCCGGCCGGCATCTGCGCCAGCGCTTCGGCCTGGCGCACGGAAAGCCCTTCCTCGACGATGCGCTTGGCAAGGCCGGCCGGATCCTCCGCCGTCACCAGCGTGCGGGCATGGCCGGCCGACAGCGCGCCGTCGACCAGCATGTCGCGGATGACATCCGGCAGCTTCAGCAGCCGGAGCGTGTTGGCGACATGGCTGCGGCTCTTGCCGATGACATTGCCGAGATCGGCCTGGGTGTAGCCGTGCTCGTCGATCAGCTGCTGGTAGCCCAGCGCTTCCTCGACGGCATTGAGGTCGGTGCGCTGGACGTTCTCGATGATCGCCAGCTCGAGCGCGGTGCGGTCGTTGACCTCGCGGATGATGACCGGGATCTCGGTCAGCCCGGCCCGCTGCGCCGCCCGCCAGCGCCGCTCGCCGGCGATGATCTCGTAGCGGCCCGCCTGCGTCGGCGACGGCCGCGCCACCACCGGCTGCACCACGCCATGTTCGCGGATCGACTGGGCGAGGTCGGTCAGTTCGGCGTCGCCAAAGTGCCGGCGCGGATTCTTCGGGTTGGGGCTGAGAAACTCGATCGGCACCTTGCCGTCGGCGCTCATGCCGGGCTTTTCCGGAGCCGCCGGACGATCGATCTCGCCGATCAGTGCCGCCAGTCCACGGCCCAGTCTTTTCCTCGAAAGGTCTTCGCTCATATCTATTCCAGGTCTATTTAGGATAAATGTCTTGAGATCGTTTCGGTATCGAATCGGCCGTTAATTCTGCATTCGATCCAATCAAGCGGCGCGCAATTTGCGCTCGCGGCGGATCACTTCCGAGGCCAGCTGCAGATAGGCCTGGCTGCCCGAGCACTTCAAATCGTAAAGGATCGCCGGCTTGCCATAGGATGGCGCCTCCGATACCCGCACATTGCGCGGGATAATGGTCTCGTAGACCTTGTCGCCCATATGCTGGCGGACATCCTGCACCACCTGGTTGGCGAGATTGTTGCGGCCGTCATACATGGTCAGCACGATGCCCTGGATGGTGAGGTCCGGATTGATCGACCGCCGCACCTGCTCGACGGTTTCCAGCAATTGGCTCAAGCCTTCGAGCGCGAAGAACTCGCATTGCAGCGGCACCAGCACCGAATCGGCCGCCGCCATCGAATTGAGCGTCAGCAGATTGAGCGAAGGTGGGCAGTCGATCAGCACGTAGCCGAAGCCGGCCGACCGCGCCGAAGCGGCACGCAACGCGTTGCGCAGCCGCAGCACCCGATCGGGCGCCGAGGCGATCTCCATCTCGATGCCGAGCAGGTCGAGCGTCGACGGCACGATCGACAGGCCGGGCACGGCGGTTGGAATGGCCGCGGCTTCCAGCTCCAGCTCGCCGGTCAGCACGTCGTAGGACGAGACCGTCCGGTCCTTGCGGTCGATGCCGAGGCCGGTGCTGGCATTGCCTTGTGGGTCGAGGTCGACGATCAGCACCTTTTCGCCGATCGCGGCCAGAGCGGTGGCCAGGTTGATGGCGGTGGTGGTCTTGCCGACCCCGCCTTTCTGGTTGGCTACGGTGATGATTCGGGGGCCGTTCTTCATGGGTTTATGCCAGAAATTCATTTTTGGGTCGCCAAATAGCCCGACAAGTCGAAGATCAGACAGGTCGCAGGTTAGACAATTCCAGGATGACGCCATGGGGGTCCGTCACACTGGCATGTTCTACCAGATCGAAGGCCCATCGGTTAACGCTTTCTTGCACTTCGGCGCGATAATCCCGGCCTTTATGGAACAGGCCCTGCGCGCCTGATGTCAGCCACGGCGCCGACAGGTCGAGCAGGACCGAAAGCGAGGCCAGAGCCCGTGCCGTGACGATTTGTGGTTGCGAAACAAGCGCATGGCTGTCCTCGATCCGCCGCGCGACAACCCGCGCCGGCAGGTTGAATTGGCCGATGACGGTCTGCAGGAACGACGCCTTCTTGCGGTTGCTCTCCACCAGATCGATGCTGGCCCCGTCGCGCTCGGCGAGCAGGAAAGCCATGACCAGGCCGGGAAATCCGCCGCCCGAACCGATATCGACCCAATGCGTGGCATTGGGTTCTATGCGTGCCAGCTGCGCGCTGTCGAGGATGTGGCGCTGCCAGACATCGCCCGCGGTCGACTGCGCGACCAGATTGATGCTGCGGTTCCATTTCTGGAACATGGCTTCGAAAGCCACAAGCCGATCGAATGTTTCACGTGAAACCGGGCCGGCCGCGTCCTGCAGGCTCTCTAGGGAGAAAGAGCTCACGCAACGTCTCCCTGCGCACTCTCGTAGTGGCGGACATGCGCTACAATGATCGCCAGCGCCGCCGGCGTCATGCCCTCCATGCGCTGCGCGTCGGCGATGGACCGCGGCCGCCGCGCCTGCATCTTCTGCTTCAACTCATTGGACAGGCCCGGTACGCCGGTGAAATCGACCGTCTCCGGGATCAGCCGGTTCTCTTCGTGGCGGATCTGAGCGACATCACTCTTCTGCCGGTCGAGATAGACCGAATATTTCGCTTCCGTTTCGAGACGCTCGGCGGTCCTGGCGTCGATCGCCGCGAACCGAGGCTCGATCCTGGCCAGCCAGGCGACATCGACGTCGGGATAGGCCAGCAGCTCATAACCGGACCGGCGCACCCCGTCCCGGTTGATCTCCAACCCATGCCGCGCCGCCTCGTTGGGGGTCATCGCCACCGATCTGGCCAGTTCGCGCGCCGCATCGAGCCGCTGGATGACATCGCCATAGCGCTGCATGCGATGCGCCGAGGCGATCCCCAGTCTCTCGGCGACAGGCGTCAGCCGTTCATCGGCATTGTCGGCGCGCAATGACAGCCGGAATTCTGCCCGCGAGGTGAACATGCGGTAGGGTTCGCTGATGCCGCGGCTGGTCAGATCGTCGACCATCACGCCGATATAGGCTTCGGTGCGGCTGAGCACGATCTGCTCGCCGCCGGACGCCCGCCGCGCAGCGTTGAGGCCAGCGAGCAGGCCCTGCCCGGCGGCCTCCTCATACCCGGTCGTGCCGTTGATCTGCCCGGCGAGAAAGAGGCCGGCGACACGTTTCGTCTCCAGCGTCTGATGCAGCTCGCGCGGATCGACGTGATCATACTCGATGGCATAGCCGGGCTGCAGCATGGTCGCATGCTCGAGCCCGGGAATTGTCTTGAGGATGTCGAGCTGCACATCCTGCGGCAGCGAGGTCGAGATCCCATTGGGATAGACGGTGTCGTCGTCGAGCCCTTCCGGCTCCAGAAAGATCTGGTGGCCGTCGCGGTCACCGAACTTGACGATCTTGTCCTCGATCGACGGGCAATAACGCGGCCCGACGCCTTCGATCGACCCGGAATACATGGCGGAGCGGCCGAGATTGGCGCGGATCAGTCCATGCGTGGCCGGCGTCGTGCGGGTGATGCCGCACTCGATCTGCGCTGTGGTGATACGGTCGGTCATCAGCGAGAACGGCACGGGATCCTCGTCCGCCGCCTGGCTTTCCAGAGACGCCCAGTCGATGGTCTTTCCGTCGAGCCGTGGCGGCGTACCGGTCTTCAGCCGGCCGAGCTTGAAACCGGCACGGTCCATCGTCCCCGACAGACCAAGGCTCGCCTGCTCGTTCATGCGGCCGGCGACGATCTTCTTCTCGCCAATATGAATGAGGCCGCGCAGGAAGGTGCCCGTCGTCAGGACCACGGCGCCGCACGCAAGCCTGCGGCCGTCGGCCAGCAGGACAGCGGCGATCCGCCCTTCGTTGATTTCGAAATCCAGCACCTCGCCCTCGACCACGTCGAGATCGTTCTGCTGCCGAATCGCTTCCTGCATGGCAAGGCGATAGAGCTTCCTGTCGGCCTGCGTGCGCGGCCCGCGCACCGCCGGACCCTTGCGGCGGTTGAGCAGACGGAACTGGATGCCGGCCGCATCCGCCACCCGACCCATCAGCCCGTCCATGGCGTCGATTTCGCGGACCAGATGGCCTTTTCCGAGCCCGCCGATTGCGGGATTGCACGACATCACGCCGATCGTATCGAAGAGCAGCGTCACCAGCGCGGTTTTCGCGCCGGCGCGCGCGGCAGCACTGGCCGCCTCGCACCCGGCATGGCCGCCACCCACCACAACCACATCATAGTGATCGGTCATTTCAAATCCTGGACTCAAAAAGAGATTGAGGGACACATGTCCCCGCAGCACCAAGCTGTCAAGAAAACTTCGCGGCAAGTTTCACGTGAAACAGGGTGAATGGCACGTCCGGCGATGTGAAGCGTCCCCAACTTCGTCATCCACGGGCGGAGCAGGAGCGAAGCTCCGTCGCGGAGACCCGAGGATCCATTCCGTGACCGAGGTCGAAGGGTGCAGCGGCGCAGAATTCTGCACCGTTGCGGCGCGTCAGAGTCCCGGCATGGATCCCTTGGGCTGCGGAGCAGCTCCAGGGGTCTGCGCCGCGTCGCTTCGCTCCTTGCTCCGCCATAGGATGACGAAGCGACAAGAGCTTCCGCAAACGCATCACCCACCGCAGAAAGTCCCGCGTGTTCAACCAGCCAATTGTTTCACGTGAGTCATGGTCGGGAGTGCGAAGCGTCCCCCTTTCGTCATCCACGGGCGAGGCAGGAGCGGAGATCCGTCGCGGAGATCCGAGGATCCATTCCGTGACCTTAGATGTAGGCTGCAGCGGCGCAGAATTCTGCACCGTTAGTGATGCTTCAGAGTCCCGGCATGGATCCCTTGGGCTGCGGAGCAGCTCCAGGGGTCTGCGCCGCGTCGCTTCGCTCCTTGCTCCGCCATAGGTGACGAAGCGGTTGATGTCTTCGCCAGTCGCACCAGTATCCGTAATCGCAGAGATCCAGCTCACATCAACCCAAGTGATTGTTTCACGTGAGTCATTTGCCGATGCAGAACTGCGAGAAGATCACGTCGAGCATATCCTCGACATCGATCGCGCCGACGATTCGGCCCAGGCTGTCCGCCGCCAGCCGCAGCTCTTCGGCGCGCAGTTCCTGGCCTGCGGCACCCTCGGCAGCAGCGCGAAGCAGATGCCGATTCGCTTCACCAAGCAGTTCGACATGGCGCAACCGCGACGGCAGAATGTCGCCGACATCACCCGCCGCGACCGCCGCGCGACGGCCGATTTCGGCGAGCAGCGCCTCCACTCCAGTCCCATTCACGACCGAAATGACAAAGTCGTATCTGCCGGCCGCGTCCCCGGCCGCCTGTTCCTCCAACAGGTCGACCTTGGTGCCGACATGCAACAGAGGCGCCGTGGTCGGAACCTGGCCGACGACCTTGGGTGACAAGGCGTCCTCCAGCAGCAGCAAGAGATCGGCGCGGTCGGCCTTGGCTCGCGCCTTCTCGATGCCGATCGCCTCGACCTTGCCCGGCGCCTCGCGCAAGCCGGCCGTATCCGTCAGCTTGACGCGCAGGCCGCCGAGGTCCAGCGTCACCTCGAGCAGGTCGCGGGTCGTGCCGGGCTCATCCGTTACAATAGCTGCATCGCGCCGCGCCAAGGCGTTGAACAGACTCGACTTGCCGGCATTCGGCGCGCCGAGAATCACCACCTCGAAGCCGTCGCGGATGATTTCGGCCGCATGAAATCCGGCGATGTGGCGATCGATTTCGCCGATCATCGCCCGGACATCCGACCAAACCGTATCCGAAACGGATCCCGGCACGTCCTCCTCATCGGCAAAGTCGATCTCCGCCTCGATCATCGCCCGCGCGTGGATCAGCCGGCGTCGCCAACTCATATAGAGCTCGCTCTGGACACCCTCGGCATTCTGGACCGCAAAGCGTCGCTGCGCCTCCGTTTCGGCACTGACCAGATCCGCCAGTGCTTCGGTTTCGACGAGGTCGAACTTGCCATTGAGGAAGGCCCGGCGGGTGAATTCGCCCGGTTCGGCGTGCCTGACGCCCTCAAAGCCGGCGATCGTCTCCAGCATCCTGGCCACCACGGCGCGCCCGCCATGGACATGGAATTCGGCGACATCCTCCCCGGTAAAGCTGGTCGGACCGGGAAAGAAGATGACCAACCCGCTGTCCAGCACGGCTCCATCCGGCGCCTTGAACCTGCGCAGGACCGCCGCCCGATCCTTAACCATGCCGCCGGCGATCGTTTCGACCACGAATCGAGTCTGCGGACCGGAAATGCGCAGCACGGCGACGCCGGCCGGAAGCCGGCCGCTCGACAGCGCAACGATCGAATCGCTTGAAATCATTTGCCCGCTCTGTTGAACCGCCCTAGCCTCGCGCCTTCAAACAACCCGAGTTGCCCATCGTGACATTGCCCGCGCAAAACCTGCTTGCCGAAGAGGCCAGCCCCTATCTGCAGCAGCACAGCGGCAATCCCGTCCATTGGCGGGCCTGGTCGCCGGCATCGCTCCAAGAAGCAAGGACGCTCGATCGCCCGATCCTGCTCTCCGTCGGCTATGCCGCCTGCCACTGGTGCCATGTCATGGCGCATGAAAGCTTCGAGAATGACGGCGTCGCCGCCGTCATGAACCGTCTGTTCGTCAATATCAAGGTCGACCGCGAGGAGCGACCCGACATCGACCAGATCTACATGGCCGCGCTCTCCTCGATGGGCGAGCAAGGCGGCTGGCCGCTGACCATGTTCCTGACGCCGGACGGCAAGCCATTCTGGGGCGGCACCTATTTTCCGCGCGAGGCGCGCTATGGCCGCCCGGGCTTCATCCAGGTCATGGAAGCGGTCGACAAGGCCTGGCGCGAGAAGCGCGACAGCCTGCACCAGAGCGCCGACGGACTGACCTCCCATGTCGAGGCGCGGCTCTCCGGCACGCATGCCAGGCAGAGCCTCGACCGCGGCACGCTCACCGACCTCGCCGGCCGCATCGACGGCATGATCGACCGCGACCTTGGCGGCCTGCGTGGCGCGCCGAAATTCCCCAACGCGCCATTCATGCTGACGCTGTGGCTGTCCTGGCTGCGCGATGGCAACGCCGCGCATCGTGACGACCTGCTGGTCAGCCTGGAACGGATGCTGGGCGGCGGCATTTACGATCATATTGGCGGTGGGCTCAGCCGCTACTCAACCGATGCGGAATGGCTGGTGCCGCATTTCGAGAAGATGCTCTACGACAATGCCGAACTGATCCGCTTCTGCAACTGGGCCTTTTCGACAAGCGGCAATCATTTGTTCCGGATACGAATCGAAGAGACGGTCGACTGGCTGCTGCGCGAAATGCGCGTCACCGGCGGCGCCTTCGCAGCCAGCCTCGACGCCGACAGCGAAGGCGAGGAAGGGCTGTTCTACACCTGGAACCGGCAAGAGATCGAAGCCGTCCTTGGTAGCGATTCAGCCTTGTTTTTCAAATACTTCACGCTATCTGCCCCGCATGGCTGGGAAGGCAAGCCGGTCGTCCATCAAACCCGTGGCCAGCAAGCCCAAAACGTGGCCGACCGCGAAAAACTCATGCCGCTCAAAGCCAGGCTTCTCGCGGTGCGGGAGGAGCGCGTCAGGCCAGGCCTCGATGCCAAGACCCTCACCGACTGGAACGGCCTGATGATCGCGGCACTCGCCGAGGCCGGTCGCTCGCTGGGCCGGCCCGACTGGATCGAGGCAGCGGCCAAGGCGTTTGCCCACATCTGCGGCGCCAGCCGCGACGGCCGCTTGCCGCATTCCATGCTTGGTGCCAAAAAACTGTTTCCCGCCTTGTCGAGCGATTACGCCGCCATGGCCAATGCGGCGATCTCGCTGTTCGAGGCGTCCGGCGATTGGAGCTACATCGACCAGGCGAAGCAGTTCATCGAACAGCTCGACCATTGGCATGCCGACGACACCGGTACAGGTTATTATCTGACGGCTTCGGACAGCACCGACGTGCCGATCCGCATCAGGGGCGATGTCGACGAGGCCATTTCCTCGGCCACCAGCCAGATCATCGCGGCACTTGTGCGGCTCGCCTCCGTTACCGGCGATCTCGATCTCGGCGAAAAAGCCTGGAAAATCGCCGAACATGCGGCCGGCCGCGCCGCGCACCAGGCCTATGGCCAGGCCGGCATCGTCAATGCCTGCGCGCTTGCCATCGAACCTTTGAAACTGGTCATCGTCGACAGTCCAGAGGACCCAAAGCTCGTTCCGGTTGCGAATCGGTGCCCCGACCCGCGCCGCGTCGACATCATTGCCGCGATTGGTTCGGAAACGAATCGACCCTTGCTGCCCGGCGGGATTCTGCCGCCGGCCGACAAAGCCGGGGCCTGGCTGTGTACCGGGCAGGTGTGTTTGCCGGTGGTGACGGATGCTGGAGAGCTGGAGCGGCTGTTGCGGCGATAGCTCCTCACCTCCCCCTTGTGGGGAGGGTCGGCTCGCGATCGTGGCGAAGCGTAGATCGGGAGACGGGGGGTGTAACGCCAGCCTCAGTGCTGACCCCCGCCCCGCTCCGGTGCGCGGATCGAACCCTCCCCACAAGGGGGAGGGTAAGCCCTTACGTATTCATAGAATCGAAGAAATCCGCATTGGTCTTGGTCTGCTTCAGCTTGTCGATGAGGAACTCGATCGCATCGGTCGTTCCCATCGGCGCCAGGATGCGGCGCAGCACGAAGATCTTCTGCAAGTCCGCGCGCGGCACCAGCAGGTCTTCCTTGCGGGTACCGGACTTCAAGATGTCCATCGCCGGATAGATGCGCTTGTCGGCGACCTTGCGGTCGAGCTGGATTTCGCAGTTGCCGGTGCCCTTGAACTCCTCGAAGATGACTTCGTCCATGCGGCTGCCGGTGTCGATCAGCGCGGTCGCGATGATGGTCAGCGAGCCACCTTCCTCGATGTTGCGGGCGGCGCCGAAGAAGCGCTTCGGCCGCTGCAGCGCGTTGGCGTCGACACCGCCGGTCAGCACCTTGCCGGATGACGGCACGACGGTGTTGTAGGCACGGCCGAGGCGGGTGATGGAATCGAGCAGGATGACGACGTCACGGCCATGCTCGACCAGCCGCTTGGCCTTCTCGATGACCATCTCGGCAACCTGGACGTGGCGCACCGCCGGTTCGTCGAAGGTCGAGGAGATCACCTCGCCCTTCACCGAGCGCTGCATGTCTGTCACTTCCTCCGGCCGCTCGTCGATCAAAAGCACGATCAGATAGCATTCCGGGTGGTTGGCGGTGATCGAGTGGGCAATGTTCTGCATGAGAACCGTCTTGCCGGTCCGCGGCTGCGCGTTGATCAACGCGCGCTGTCCCTTGCCGATCGGCGCGACCAGGTCGATCACGCGCGCCGAGATGTCCTTGCTGGTCGAATTGTCGATCTCCATCTTCAGCCGCTTGGTCGGATAGAGCGGCGTCAGATTGTCGAAATGGATCTTGTGACGGATCTTTTCGGGGTCGTCGAAATTGATGGTATTGACCTTGAGCAGCGCGAAATAGCGCTCGCCTTCCTTCGGGCTGCGGATCGGCCCTTCGACCGTATCGCCGGTCTTCAGCGAAAAGCGCCGGATCTGCGACGGCGAGATGTAGATGTCGTCGGGACCTGGCAGGTAGTTGGCATTGGCAGAGCGCAGGAAGCCGAAGCCATCCTGCAGGACTTCGACCACACCGTCGCCGATGATCTCGATATCCTGTGCGGCCAGCTTCTTCAAGATCGCGAACATCAGCTCCTGCTTGCGCATGACGCTGGCGTTCTCGACCTCGAGCGATTCGGCATAAGCGATCAGCTCTGGCGGCTTCTTGTTCTTGAATTCGGTAAGTTTCATTTCTTGCATAGACGGACTCTGGGTGCGCTTTGGGAGAAAAATATCGGCGGGATGCGACAAATGCCGGGCGCGGCCGAAAATAATGAGGGGCGGCGCATGACGGGAAGGAAGACCCGTCTTTTATCGTCGGTCGGATCAAAGAGCAAGCAGCGTTTTAAGGGGCCTGATCGGCCTCAGAATGGCTTGACGACAACCAGGATCACGATGGCGATCATCAGCAATGTGGGGATCTCGTTGACGATCCGCCAGTGCCTCGCCGGTTTTTCGTTGCGATCTTCGGCGAATTTCCGCACCGCGCCGGCCAGATAGCCGTGAACGGCGGACAAAAGCAGCACCAGGCCGATCTTGGCGTGCAGCCAGCCCCCCTGGAAGCCGAAGATTTTCCAGGCGAGCCAAAGGCCGAACACCCAGGTGACGATCATCGCCGGATTGATGATGCCGCGCAGCAGGCGCCGCTCCATCACCTTGAAGGTCTCCGACTGCGCCGACCCTTTCGCGGCATCGACGTGATAGACGAACAGCCGCGGCAGATAGAGCATGCCGGCCATCCAGGAAATGACGGCAAGGATATGGATCGCCTTTGCCCAGGGATAGAAACTTTCTGGCGCGACGAAAAACAGAAGCGCCGTCAGCACGATCAGCACAACGATGCTGACGATCATGCGCATCATCGCCTGTCCGGTGCTGTTGGTGTTGTTTGTCTCATTCATCAGCGTGTCGCGCTCCTCACCTGCTTCACCATCGCCTCGACATGCGCGATCGGCGTCTCCGGCGTGATGCCGTGGCCGAGATTGAAGATCAGCGGCCCGTCTCCCAGCGCTTTCAGGATCGCCTCGACGCCGTCCGACAGCGCCTTGCCGCCGGCCACCAGCCGTAGGGGATCGAGATTGCCCTGGACCGCACCCGATCGCTGCAAATCCTTCGCCGCCGCCAGCGGCACCGTCCAGTCGATCCCCAGCCCCGTCACGCCGGTCTTCTGGCGATAGGTCCGGTAGCGGGCGCCGGCGCCCTTGGGGAAGCCGATGATCGGCACATCGGGATGGACGGCCCGTACCTGCCTGACGATCTCGGCCACCGGCCAAACGCAAAACTGGTCGAACGTCGCATCGTCGAGCACGCCGGACCAGGAATCGAAAATCTGCACCACATCCGCCCCGGCTTCGATCTGCCGGATCAGATAGGCCGCCGAATGGTCGGCAAGCACCTTCAGGAGATGTTGAAACGCAGCCGGCTCGCGATAGGCGAACAGCCGCGCCGGCGCCTGGTCTGGCGTGCCATGGCCGGCGATCATATAGGTCGCCACCGTCCACGGTGCGCCGCAGAAGCCGATCAGCGTGGTTTCATCAGGCAGTTTTGCCCGCAGCCGGCGAACCGTCTCGTAGACCGGTTCGAGATTCACGTGAAACACATCGCCTTCCAGAGCCATGATCTCGGCCACCGAGATCGGCGTCAGCAGCGGTCCTCGCCCTTCCTCGAAGCGCACGTCGCGGCCAAGCGCATGCGGAACGACAAGGATGTCGGAGAACAGGATCGAGGCATCGAAGCCGAAGCGCTCGATCGGCTGCAAGGTCACTTCCACCGCAAGGTCGGGATCGTAGCAGAGGTCGAGGAAGGAACCGGCACGCCGGCGCGTTTCGCGATACTCCGGCAGATAACGTCCGGCCTGACGCATCATCCAGAGCGGAGGCGGAAAGTGCGCCTCGCCCTTCAGGACGTCCAGCATGATCCGGCTTTTGGGCATTGAGCGCTCGCCTCTCCCGGCCTTCCTATAATCAAAGATTCTTATATCTAAGATTCTTCTGATTCTAAGAGTCTGTTGGTTGTGGTGGTTGTCACCTGTCCCGCTTCGTCAGCCAAAAAGCCAGCAAGCATATTGTCGCGCGCTCGCCTCTCCCAGCCTCGGGGTTCTGGGGACAGTCCGGAATCCGTCATCGGAGTCAAAGCGTTAGCAAGCCAAGGAAGAGCCCCGCCCTGTGGATGGCCGAAAGGCAAAAGGGACCGTCCCCAGATTTGTCCCCAGCCGGCCGGCGAAGCTGACAGAGCATCGAATTGTGGACAAACTGCCATCTGATACAGTCGCTCCCGACCGGCCGCTCTTTCTGTCCCGGCTTATCCACATCCGCCCACAGCCCCAGGTGATCCCCTGTGAACAAACCCCAGAGCTTCTTTCACCTGCACCTGATTTCCGACGCGACCGGCGAAACGCTGCTCGCCGCCGGGCGGGCGGCTTCGGCGCAATACAAGGACGCGCGGGCGATTGAACACATCTATCCCCTCATCCGCACCGAAAAGCAGGTGGCCAAGGTGTTCGAGGACATAGAGGAGGAGCCGGGCATCATTCTCTATACGGTCGTCGACCAGAAACTGGCACGCGGCATCGACGAACGCTGCGCCACCATGGGCCTGCCCTGTGTGTCGGTGCTGGAGCCGGTGCTCACCGTCTTCCAGTCCTATCTCGGCACGCCGGCCGGCCGCCGCGTCGGCGCCCAGCACGTTCTCGACGCCGAATATTTCCGCCGCATCGATGCCCTCAACTTCACCATGGACCATGATGACGGCCAGCTGCCGGCCAATATGGACGATGCCGATGTCGTGCTGATCGGCATTTCGCGGACGTCGAAGACGCCGACCAGCATCTATCTCGCCAACCGCGGCATCAAGACCGCCAACATC
This sequence comes from Mesorhizobium sp. WSM4312, assembly GCF_002294875.1. Lineage (NCBI taxonomy): Bacteria > Pseudomonadati > Pseudomonadota > Alphaproteobacteria > Hyphomicrobiales > Phyllobacteriaceae > Mesorhizobium > Mesorhizobium sp. WSM4312. The sequence continues at coordinate 269,207 of NZ_NSFU01000011.1, forward strand.
CCGATCGTGCTCGGCGTGCCGGTGCCGGAAAGCCTGGTTGCCGCCAAGACACCGCTGATCGTCGGGCTGATCGCCACCGCCGAGCGCATTTCGCATGTCCGCCAGAACCGCATCCTAGGCAACAGCAGCTCCTACGTGCCGACCGACTATGTCGACCGCGCCGCCATCAACGAGGAACTCGCCTACGCCCGCCAGATCTGCACGCGCCATGGCTGGCCGATGATCGACGTCAGCCGCCGCTCGATCGAGGAAACGGCCGCGGCGATCGTTGCCCTGCGGGGGAAGTCGCGCTAGGGCAAACGAGATACGTGCGTGACGGAACGCCGACCCTGGTGAACAACCATGACCGAAAAAATCATCCTCGCTTCCGGCAGTCCATTCCGCAAGGCGATGCTCATCCATGCTGGCCTCGACATCGAGGCGGTGCCGGCCGATGTCGACGAGCGCGCGCTCGAGGCGCCGTTGCAGGACAGCGGCGTTTCGCCGGAGGATGTCGCCCTGGTGCTGGCCGAGGCCAAGGCCACCGAGGTCAGCGAACGCCGGCCCGGCGCGCTGGTGCTCGGCTGCGACCAGACTTTGTCTTTGGGTGACGAGGTGTTCCACAAGCCGGCCGACATGGAAGGCGCGCGGCGCCATCTCCTGGCGCTGTCGGGCAGGACCCATCAGCTCAACAGCGCCGCCGTGCTGGTGCGTGACGGCAAGGTGCTGTGGCGCTATGTCGGCATCGCCGGCATGACCATGCGCAAGCTCGACCCCGGCTTCATCGGCCGCCATCTCGCCCGTGTCGGCGCCAAGGCGCTGGCCAGCGTCGGTGCCTACCAGATCGAAGGCGAAGGCATCCAGCTCTTCGAAAAGATCGAAGGCGATTATTTCACCATTGTCGGCCTGCCGCTTTTGCCGCTGCTGGCGGAATTGCGCACGCTCGGAGCCATCGATGGTTGAGGCAACGAAGAAGGCTTTTGTCACCGGCCACCCGATCAAGCATTCGCGGTCACCGAAGATCCACGGCCACTGGCTGGTCCAGCACGGCATCGACGGCAGCTACGAGGCGATCGACGTGGCGCCGCAGGATTTTGCCGAATTCATCGCGACATTGCAGGCAAACGGGTTTCGCGGCGGCAATGTCACCATTCCGCACAAGGAAGCCGCCTTCGCTCTCGTCCACCGCCGCGACCAGGCGGCCGAAGAAATCGGCGCCGTCAACACGCTGTGGTTTGAGGACGGCGTGCTGTGGGGCGGCAACACCGACGGTCACGGCTTTGCCGCCAACCTCGATGACTACGCGCCCGGCTGGGCGAATACGGGCCCCGCGGTCGTGCTCGGCGCCGGCGGCGCGTCGCGCGCCGTCATCCAGGCGCTGAAGCAACGCGGTTTTTCCGACATCCGCATCGTCAACCGCACGCTGGCCCGGGCGCAGGAATTGCGCGATCGTTTCGGCGCCGGCGTTTCGGCGCATGGCACGGCGGCGACCAACGAATTGCTGGCCGACGCCGGCCTGCTGGTCAACACCACCGCGCTCGGCATGGTCGGCAATGAAGGTCTCGCCGCCGACCCGGCCCTGCTGCCGGCCCACGCCATCGTCACCGACCTCGTCTATGTGCCGCTGGAAACGCCTTTGCTCGCCGCCGCGCGCGCCAGGGGGCTGAAGACGGTCGACGGCCTCGGCATGCTGCTCAACCAGGCCGTGCCCGGCTTCGAACATTGGTTCGGCGTCAGGCCGCAGGTCACGGCTGAGCTGCGCGCGCTTATCGTTGCCGATCTGGTGCCGAAACCATGATCGTGCTCGGTCTCACCGGCTCGATCGGCATGGGCAAGTCGACCACGGCCAAAATGTTCGCCGAGGCGGGCGTGCCGGTCCATGATTCCGACGAGGCGGTGCATCGCCTCTATTCCGGCGCGGCGGCACCTCTGATCGAGGCCGCGTTTCCCGGAACGGTTGTCGATGGCGTGGTCGACCGCGTAAAACTTGGCGCGCGCGTGCTTGGCGATGCCGCCGCGCTGAAGCGGCTGGAAGCCATCATCCATCCGCTGGTGCGCGCCGACGCCGACGCCTTCCTGGCCAGGCATCGTAACGCGGGCGAATCGATCGCCGTGCTCGACATTCCGCTGCTCTTCGAAACCGGCGGCCGTGGCCGCGTCGACAAGGTCGTCGTCGTCACGGCGCCCGCCGAAATCCAGCGCCAGCGCGTGCTGGCCCGGCCGGGCATGACGGAAGAAAAACTGGCGGCGATTCTGGCCAAGCAAGTGCCGGATGAGGAGAAGCGCAGGCTGGCCGATTTCGTCATCGACACCGGCCAGGGGCTGGACGCCGCGCGTGCCGCCGTCGCCGGCATCATCGCCGAACTGATCGGGGGTCGCTGACGGCTTCCTTCCCTTCTCCCACAAGGGGAGAAGGCAAAACAGGCATTGCCATTTTGTTCCGGTCTCGTGATTCTGCCCCCAGGAGCAAACTGATTCGATGCGCGAGATCATCTTCGATACGGAAACCACCGGCCTTGATTCACGCGACGACCGCGTGATCGAGCTGGGCGGCGTCGAACTGGTCAACCGTTTCCCGACCGGCAGGACGTTTCACCACTATATCAACCCGCAGGGCCGGGCGATCCATGAGGAGGCGCAGGCGGTGCATGGCATCAGCGCGGCCGATCTCGCGGGAAAGCCGACCTTTGCCGAAATCGCCGAGGAATGGCTGACCTTCACCGAAGGCGCCAGGCTGGTCGCCCACAACGCCACGTTCGACATCGGCTTCCTCAATGTCGAATTCGGCCGGCTCGGCCATCCCGTCGTCGATCCCGGCCGTGTCGTCGACACGCTGGCGCTGGCGCGCCGCAAGCACCCGATGGGCCCCAATTCGCTCGATGCGCTCTGCCGGCGCTACGGCATCGACAACACCAAGCGCACCAAGCACGGCGCGCTGCTCGATTCCGAATTGCTGGCCGAGGTCTATATCGAGCTGATCGGCGGCAAGCAGGCGGCGCTTATCCTCGACAGCGCCAACGCGCCGGCACAGGGCGAGAATGTCAGGCACATCGAGATCATCGTCGCCGAGCGCCCGAGGCCGCTGCTGCCGCGCCTGACCGAAGCGGAGCGTGCGGCGCATGCCGCCATGGTCGCCACGCTCGGCGAAAAGGCGCTCTGGCTGAAAGCCAGTTCCTCCGAAAAGAGCGTCGCGGCGTCGTAGGACTCAATACGGCCACTCGCCCTGCCCCAGTGATGCAATCGCCGCGATGATGCGGGCAAAAGCTTCCGCCGCGGCCGGCACCGTGGTGCGGGCGCGCAGGAAACTGTGAACCAGGCGCTTCTCTTCATGCCACCAGGCCTTGCCGCCGGCCGCAACGATGCGGTCGCGGTAGGTTTCGCCGTCGGACGATAGCGGGTCGCACTCGGCCGTTATGATCACCGTCGGCGGCAGGCCGGAAAAGTCGCGGCCGCGCAGCGGTGAAAAGGTCGGGTCGTCCGGCGATTGCCGCTTGCCTGAACGGACGTCGCGGTAGAAGGCGATGTCGCCGACGGACAGCAGCGGCGCCTCGGCATGTTCGACATAGGAGCCGGCGGCCTCGTCGCCGCCGAGGCCGGGATAGATCAGCACCTGGCCGATAGCGGCCCTGATATGCTGGCGCGTCGCCCGCGCCACGGCGGCCGCCAGATTGCCGCCGGCGCTCTCGCCGCACAGAACGACCGGCAGGCCTGACGTCTCCGCCGCCCATGCGAAGGCGGCCATCGCATCGTCGAAGGCCGCGGGGTGGACATGCTCGGGTGCCAGCCGGTAGTCGACCGACAGCACGTCGAAGCCGGTGCCGGCGCAGATCTCGGCGCAGATGTCGTCATGGCTGTCGAGCCCGCCGAGGATGAAGCCTCCGCCATGGAAATAGAGCACCACGGCCCGCGCCGCCTTGCCGGCCGGCTGGTAGCGGCGGATCGGTATGCGGTGGCCCGGGGCGGTGACCAGGCCGTCGCTGGCCTTGACCCCGGCGGGCCGGCCCCGGTGGAAAGCCCGGCACATCCTGTCATAGACCGCGCGCTGCTTGTCGATCGGCAGGCCGATCACCTCGGGCGGGTACCAGGCGTCGACACTGTCGATATAGGCCCACAATGCCGGGTCGAGCCGTGTTTCGTATTTGCCGCGGTGTCGGTCTGCCGTCATAGATCGGCGTAGAGCGCCGCCGCATTGTCGAAGGTGAAGCGAAGCGGCACCGACCCCTCGACCTGCCAGGCGGTGACCGTCTCGCCGGCCAGCAGCCGGCAGGCGCCGTCGGTGTCGGTGACCGCCCCGCCATAGAGCCGGTTGGCGAGGTTGAGGATGCCGGTCTGGTGCATGGCGGCGCTGCCGCTGCCGCAGGCATCCTTGACCAGGAGCACGCGAAAACCTTTCGCCACGGCGTCCTTGACTGATGCATCGATGCAGGCCTCGGTCCAGACGCCGGCGATGACCAGCCATTCGATGCCTGACGCCTTGAGCCGATCCGCCGTCGGCCCGCTGCGGAAGGCGCTGGCCTCGGCCTTGATCAGCAGCGCTTCGTCCCTGGCCGGCGCCACTTCATGGCAGATCTCGGTCAGCGGATCGGACTTGTCGGAAAAGGCCGACTTGCCGTCGGCACCGAGCGGATGAAACGGCCGGTCCTGCTTGTCGAGATCGACGATATAGGCCCAATGCTGGAGCGGCGCGTGGTTGGCGCGCGCCGCTTCTTGCAGCCGCTGGACGTTGGCCAGGATGCCGGCGAAGCCCTCGACGAGATAGCGCTTGTCCTGCCGGTGCTCTTCCTGCAGGTCGATGAAGATTGCGGCCACCGTGCCTCTGCTGATGGAGATGGGGCTTTTCATGTGGAGGCGCCTGGGTTCAGGACGAACGTCCGCCCGTTCGGCGGGTTGGCGCTAGCGGTGGTGGATAGCCGGCGCTTCCCCACCTTCGTCATCCACGGGCGGAGCAGGAGCGAAGCTCCGTCGCGGAGACCCGAGGATCCATGCCGTGACCTCGGTCGAAGGATGCGACGGAGCAGAACCTGAACCGTAGCAACGCTTCGGAGTCCCGGCATGGATCCCTTGGGCTGCGGAGCAGCTCCAGGGGTCTGCGCCGCGTCGCTGCGCTCCTTGCTCCGCCCTAGGATGACGAAGCGATGGGAGGCTGCGCCAGCCGCGAAGGTCACATCACGGAGGCGGACAGTAGGCATCAAACCTGCTTCTCCAGAAACTCGTCTTCATAGGGAAAGCGCGACAGAAGCTCGGTGCCCGTCTCGGTGATCAGGATTTCGTCCTCCAGCTTGACGCCCTCGCGGCCGCCCTTCTCGCCGATATAGCTTTCCACGCTCACCACCATGCCTGGCACGATATGGCCGTCGCGGCCATAGGTCTCGTAATCCATGGCATGGGCGATGAACGGTGTCTCGCCATGCATGCCGACGCCGTGCATCACCGAGGTATAGCGCTGGTCGACGAAGCGGTCGGGGATCTTCCAGGCCTTTTCGGCGATTTCGCGAAACGCCATGCCGGGCTTGACGATCGAAATATTGTGCTGAACCTGGTCGTGCGCCATGCGGTAGAGCGACTTCTGGTAATCGGTCGGCTTGCCCGGTCCGCAGCGGAAGGTGCGGGAGAAATCGGAGTAATAGCCGTAGCAGCCGATCGTGTCGGTATCGAGCGCGAGCAGCTCGCCCGGCCGGATCTTGCGGCCGCTGGCCTCGTTGAACCACGGATTGGTGCGCTGGCCCGATGTGAGCAGCCGCGTCTCGATGAACTCGCCGCCCTGGCGGATGACCTCGCCATACATGATTGCGAACAGCTCGTTTTCGGAGACGCCGGGCTGATCGCCTCGCGCACCGCATAGACCGCGGCCTCGGCGCCGGCCATCGACACCTGCAGGCATTTCACCTCCTCGGGCGTCTTCACCGCGCGCACCGCCAGGATTTCGCCCTGGCAATCCCTGACCTCGCAGCCGCGCTTTTCCAGCGCCAGCGCCTGCAGATGGCTGCAGCGGTCGAGGCCGAGCTTCATCGAGCCGCCGCCATGCTTCTTCAGGAGCTCGGCGATCTCGTCGGCGAAGGGCCCGGCGGTTTCGTCGTCACGGCCGGAGACCGACGACCAGACGAGCTTGGACGGACGCGCCTCGTCGATCGTGTCGAGCACCATCGAGACATGGTAGCTCTGCGGATATTCGAACAGCACGATCGGTCCTTCGGTGGGAATAAAGAAATAACGGGTCGAGTTGCGCAGGAAGTAGCCGAACATGTTGCGCGAGCCGGTGGCGTAGCGCTGATTGTACGGATCGAACAGCACCACGCCGCCATAGCCGGCGTCACGCATCCAGCCGTGCAGCTTGGCCAACCGGCCTTTGCGCAAGGCATCCGCGTCGATGAAGGACGGCTCGGTGTCCGACAGCCACATGCCGCCCGCCGGATCGGCCGCCGCCGGGTGGCGCATGCGGTCCTTGAAGTCGACGTCCTCGGTGCTGTCGGGGTCGAATACGACGATGCTCATGGGGGTTCGGCCTTGGATCGGTTGCAAGGTCAGACCATGGCGCAGCAGCGGCGGAGGCATTGTGCGGAAAACCGCAGGGGTTATGCGGGATGCCGCTGACAATTGAGAGGCGTCGCGATCCTTCGCGCCCCCCTCTGCCCTGCCGGGCATCTCCCCCACGAGTGGGGAGATTGCAGTGTCGGCAACCGCGCGCCTTCTTCAACGTAGCGATTGGCGAAAGCGGCGGTGACAGCCGATCTCCCCCCGTGTGGGGGAGATGTCCGGCAGGACAGAGGGGGGCGCTGGCCCGCCAGCATTCGAAAGCCCTAATGCCTCCGAGCCAGCTTCGGGGGATGGCCATGCTCTTCTCGAAAAGCCCGGGCAAAGCTCGACATCGAGGCAAAGCCGCAGGCCAGCGCCACGTCGCGCACGGCGAGCGTCGAATGCGCCAGGAGGTCGGCGGCGCGCTTCAGCCTGAGCCGCCGGTAGTAGCCATTGGGCGAGATGGCGAGTTCGGAGCGAAAGGAGCGCTCGAGCTTGTCGGAGGAGACGCCGAGCCGCGCCGTCAGCTCGGCCATGCCGAGCCGTTCCTCGACCGCGTCCTCCATGATGGCGATGGCCGACAGCACCAGCTCGTTCTGCACGCCGGTGCGCAGCCTGAGCGGCATCAGCTTGCGGTCGACGCTGGAACGCAGCTGGCTGTGCACGAACCATTCGGCGACGCCGGCGGCAAGCTCGGCGCCATAGTCGCGGGTGATGATCTCCAGCATCATGTCGAGGCTGCCGACGCCGCCGGCCGAGGTGAAGCGCTTGCGGTCGATGACATAGAGGTCGCGCCGCAGCTCGATTGCAGGAAACGCCTCGGTGAAGGCGGCCTGGCTGGTCCAGTGCAAGGTGCAGGCATGGCCGTCGAGCAGGCCGGCGCGCGCCAGGAAGAAGGCGGCATCCGCCACCGCGCCGATATGGGCGCCACCCCGCAGGCTGCGGCGGATCCAGCTGGCCGCGTCCTCGGCGACGAGATGGTCGGCATCGCCGCCCGAGCAGACGACGATGCGGTCGACCTTCGGCGCATCCTCGGCATAGAAGCCCGGCTGGATGACCACCCCATTCGACGCCTCGACCGCGCCTTTCGTGCCGCCGACGATGATCCAGCGATAGCATTGCCGCTTCGCCAGAATGTTGGCGGCACGCAGCGGCTCGATGACGGAGCTGAACGCCATCATCGGAAAGCCGGGGAATACCAGCACCGCGAAGGTCAGGGGTTCGGTGGGTTTTTCGGGTTCGCGCATGGCCATGGCCGCTACATCTCGGGCGAATGGGGTTTGGCGTCAACCGCTGGCGCTATCCCCCCAGCGCCTGCTCCAGATCGGCGATCAGATCGTCGCCATCCTCGATCCCCGCCGACAGCCGCACCAGCGAATCCGAGATGCCGATCTCGTCGCGCTTCTCGGCCGGGATCGACCCATGCGTCATCAGCGCCGGATGCTCGATCAGGCTCTCAACCCCGCCGAGGCTTTCGGCCAGCGTGAACAGCTGCGTGCGTTCGAGGAAGCGTTTGGTTCCCGCGAGATCGCGGTCGAGCACGGCTGATATCATGCCGCCGAAGGCGTGCATCTGCTGGACGGCGATGGAATGCTGCGGATGGCTGGCGAGGCCGGGATAGATCACGCGGCGCACATCTTTTCGCGCTTCCAGCCACTGCGCGATCTTCAGCCCGTTGTCGGAGTGCCGCTCCATCCTCAGCGCCAGCGTCTTCAGGCCGCGCAGCGCGAGAAAGCTGTCGAACGGGCCCGATATGGCGCCGATGGCGTTCTGTAGGAATTTCAGCTGGGCCGCCAATTCCGTGTTGTCGCCGACGACGGCCACGCCGCCGACCATGTCGGAATGGCCGTTGAGATACTTTGTCGTCGAGTGCACGACGATGTCGATGCCGAGTTCCAGCGGCCGCTGGATATAGGGGCTGCAGAACGTGTTGTCGGCGACGGTGAGGACGCCCTTGCGCTTGGCCAGCGCGGCGACGCCTTCGAGGTCGACGATGCGCAGCAGCGGGTTGGTCGGCGTCTCGACCCACAGCAGCTTCGTCTCGGGCCGGATCGCGGCTTCCACCGCCGCAAGGTCGGTGAAGTCGACGAAAGAGACCTGCAGGCCCGCCGAGCGCTTGCGCACCCGCTCCATCAGCCGGAACGAGCCGCCATAGATGTCGTCGGTGGCGACGATATGGGCACCGGCATCGAGCAGCTCCAGCACGGTCGAGATCGCCGCCAGGCCGGAGGCGAAGGCAAAGGCGGCGGTGCCGCTTTCGAGGTCCGCCACCGCGCGCTCGAAGGCGAAGCGCGTCGGGTTCTGGCTGCGGGCGTACTCGAACCCCTTGTGCACGCCCGGCGACTGCTGGCCGTAGGTCGAGGTGGCATAGATCGGCACCATCACCGCGCCGGTCAGCGGATCGTGGCTCTGGCCGCCATGGATGGTGCGCGTCGAGAAGGCCAGGCGATTCTTGCCCGATGGTGGTGGTGTGTGGCTGGTCATCGTGCGCGCCTCAAATGGTTGATCAGGTCGATGCGGGTGATCAGGCCGACGAACTCGTCGCCGTCGAAGATGATGGCGACCTCGTTGCGGTCGAACACCGGCAGCAGCGTATCCAGCGTCTGGCTGGCCTGCAGCGTGTGCAGATTGGAGGTCATCGCCGTGCGCACCGGACCGTTGAAGCGCTCCCAGCGCCCGTCATAGGGACCGTCGACCTTGGCCAGGATATCGCTTTCGTCGACGATGCCGATCAGCTTGCCGTCTTCCAGCACCGGCAGCTGCGAGACATCGGAGCGGCGCATGCGGCCATAGGCGTTGAGCAGGCTCTCATCCGGGCCGACATAGACCGTGTCGCCGGTGCGGTGGGTGCGCATGACCAGGTCGCGCAAATCGCCATGCTGCTCGTGCTCGGCCAGACCCTGTTCGGCCAGCCAGAAATCGTCGAACACCTTCGACAGGTACTTGTTGCCGCTGTCGCAGACGAAGGTGACGACGCGTTTCGCTGTCGTCTGCTCGCGGCAATAGCGCAAGGCGGCCGATAAAAGCGTGCCCGACGACGAACCAGCCAGAATGCCTTCGCGCGACAGGAGATCGCGCACCGCCAGCATGCTTTGCTTGTCTGATATCGAATAGGCCTTCTTGACCAGCGACAGATCGGCATTGGGCGGCACGAAATCCTCGCCTATGCCTTCCACCGTCCAGCTGCCGGCCTCTTCCATCTTGCCGGTCTTGATCAAGGGCGCCAGCACCGAGCCGACCGGATCGGCCAGCACCATTTCGGTCTTCGGCGACACCTTGGCGAAGTAGCGGCCAAGCCCGGTCAGCGTACCGCCCGAGCCGACGCCGACCACCACCGCGTCGACATTGCCGTCGAGCTGCGAAAAGATCTCCGGGCCGGTGGTCGTCTCATGCGCCAGCGGGTTGGCCGGATTGGCGAACTGGTTGGCATAGAAGGCGCCGGGCACTTCCGCCGCGATCTTCTCGGCCATGTCCTGGTAATATTCCGGGTGGCCCTTGCCGACGTCGGAGCGCGTCATGCGCACCTCGGCTCCCAGCGCGCGCAGATGCTGGATCTTCTCGCGCGACATCTTGTCCGGCACGACCAGCACGATGCGGTAGCCCTTGGGGATGCCGACCTGGGCAAGGCCAAGGCCGGTATTGCCGGCTGTCGCCTCGACGATGGTGCCGCCGCGCTTGAGCTTACCCTCTTTCTCCGCCGCCGCGATCATCGACAGCGCGATGCGGTCCTTGATCGAGCCGCCGGGGTTCTGGCTTTCGAGCTTGATGAACAGCCGGCATTTGCCGGTGTCGAACTTGGTCAGCTCGACCACCGGCGTCTGGCCGATCAGGTCGAGCACCGATTTATAAGGTGGCCGCAGGCGCGACGATTGGCCATCCGGGGCGGCGCTGCCTGGCGCGGCTTTTCCGTGCTCGCTCATATCGAAGCTCCCTGATCAAGCGACCGCCTAGAGTATGATGCCGAAAAGTGTGAAGCGGTTTTCGGACGACATCATGCTCTGCTTATTTGATTGAGCCGGCAGAGCGGCAGCGTAGCCTCTTTTCCAGCCGTTTGTCGCGGGAAAGAAGATAGAACGTGCCAATCAGACGGCCAGACGAGGAATGAAATTCCAGGCGGCGCTTAATGTCCCCCTCAAGGGGCTACGGGATGCACACATTTCCAAGCAGCTGGTCTTTGGCGATAACGTGCAGAGCAGCTTGGCGCATGCGTTCTCTTATGCGGCGCTGGTCGACCCCCACTCCGTCTCGGCTTCGCCGAGCCACTGCCGGGGCGAGCCACGGGTCTCGCCCGTCCTTCGGACCCCCCCGATCGACGGGGTAGAGGAAAGGCGCCAAGCTTTTTGCCGTCAACGCTTGTCCAGCAAAGCTCCCTTCCTTTCCCTCCGGAGGGGGGAAAGGTGGCGCTGCGAAGCAGCGACGGATTGGGGGAACCACGTGGCAATCAAGCCTCGGGCCGATCCGTCATGCCAGTCACAGAAGATGTGTGCGTGGCGTAGCCTCAAGGGGGAGATTACGCTTCAACCGCCGCCTGCCCCTCGATCTCGATCAGGAAATCCGGATTGGCTAGGCCGAGGACGCGTATGCCCGTCACCACCGGCGGCGGCGTGCGGTCGCCCCAGAATGCCATCCAGACGCCGAAGGCCGGCCCGATATCGGCGTCGCCGACAATGTAGATCGACAGGCGGACGAGATCCTGCGGCCCGGCGCCGCCGGCATCGAGCACCATCGCCAGATTGGCGAGCGCCTGCGCGGTCAGCGCCGCGATGTCGCCCTTGCCGACGATCCGGCCATCGGCATCGATGCCGTTCTGGCCGCCGATCAGCACGATGCGCGCCGAGGCCGGCAGCGCCACGCCTTGCGAATAGGCCGGGTTGCCGTGCATGCCCTTCGGGTTCAGCCGCTCGATGCCCATTCTCGTCCCCTCTCCGCTGGATGCCGCGCGCCACGAAAGGCCAACCGGCAGTTCGTTTCAACGAACCATCTCGTTCGTTGAAGCCGCCATTTTCGACATGCTAGCCGAACGCGACGCCTGCCCCGAACAGCAAGCGGGCCGTGCGATGCTGACATGCCAAGAGGAGACAGCCGGATGAAGATCATCGCCTATGACAACTTCAAGCCCGGCGTCGCCCTCGACGATTTGAAACCCTATCTGCGCGACGAGGTCTCGAATGTCTGGCGGCTGTGGAAGGCAGGCATCGTGCGCGAAAACCATGCCCGCGCCGATGTCGGCGGCGTCATCATCGTCTTCGAACTCGACAGCGTCGAGGAAGCCAGGCGCTACACCGACGACTTCCCGCTGTCGAAGGCTGGGCTGCTCGAATGGCACTTCCTGGCTTTCGATCCGGCACCGCTGCCGCTCGAATATCTGTTCGACCCCAGCGTCGACATCGCCCAACCCTGGGACCGGACCGCGGCATGATCCGGTCCAGCGAAGGCATCGAGATTCCGGCCAGGCTGGTCGAATGGTGCGATCCGCGCCGCATGGCGCTGGTGGTCTACGACATGCAGGTCGGCATCTGCCGCCAGGTCGCCGGCGCGGCCGATATCGTCGAGCGCACCGGCATCGTGCTCGAAGCCGCCCGCTCGGCCGGCATGCGGGTGGCGTTCACGCGCCATCTCTCTCTGCCACGCAAATGGATGGGCGCCACCCAACTGCGCACCGCCATGGCCTGGCAGCGGCGCGACAACCCCGACGCGGTCGAGCCGTGGTTTTTGCGCGACGCCCAAGCGACCGGGATCGTCCCCGAACTGGCGCCCCGCGCCGACGAAGCCGTGTTCGACAAGCTGACCATGTCGGCCTTCGATTCCACGGCGCTTGGCTTTGCGCTCGGCGATTGCGGCGTGCGCGCCGTCGCCCTTGCCGGCATCGCCACGGAGATCGGCATCGAGCCGACCGTCCGCCAGGCGACCGACAATGGCGTTACGGCCGTTGTGATCGAGGACGCCTGCGGCTTCGGCAACCGCGAAGCGCGCGACCGCTCGATGGCGACGCTGCGTTTCCTCGGCGAGGCCGTCATCACCGATGTCGCCGGCTTCTGCGGCGCGCTGGCCGCTGCGCACTGAGGGACAAAAGTTGCTAGGCCGACGCCTCGATATCAGTGCGGAAGCGCACGCCCTCGGCGCGGCCATGCACGCTGCCCCAGTCGTAGAGCGCCTGGAGTGCTGCAGCGAGATCGTGGCCGCGCTCGGTCAAGGCGTAGCGTCCCTTGCCGTCGGGCGACGTCTCGAGCACGACGAAGCCGATCTCGACGAGATCGGCGAGGCGCTGCGTCAGCATCTTGTCGGAGAGCGAGGGGATCAGCCGGCGCAGCTCGGAATAGCGCAGCGGCCCTTGCTTGATGCGTGCGATGATCACCGTTTTCCACTTGCCGCCGAGCGCGTCAAGCGCGAACTCGACCGGGCAGCCATAGAGTCTACCGCGTTGTGCCATGCCGTCATCGTAGCAAGGCCCTGCGGCGACGGAAGCGGAATTTGCCCCGCCATATGGCCAGATTGCCGGGCCCGGCTTTGTCGGCGACAGTTTCATAAGGGAGAGCCAAGATGAGCGTCAGGGATGCCAATCCGGTCAATGCACGCAAGCCAAAGCGTGCCGCCATCGTCATCGCCAATCCGGCCGTATCGACCACGACAGGATGGCCGGTCGGCTTCTGGTGGAGCGAGCTGACGCATCCGTGGTTTGCCTTCACCGAGCGCGGCTATGCGGTGGAAATCTTTTCGCCCGAGGGCGGCAGATGCGAGGCCGACGCGCTGAGCGACCCGCGTGACCCATCGGGCTATTCGGAGACCGACCTCATCTCGCTCGGCTTCCTGTCAAGTCCGAAACTGGCGGCCCTGGTCGAGACCACGCGGCCGGCAGCGGAGATCGATGTCGACAGCTTTGACGCGATTGTGGTCGCCGGCGGCCAGGCGCCGATGTTCAGCTACGAGAGCGCGACCGACCTGCAGCGAACCTTCGTCGCCTTCCATGAGGCCGGCAAGGTGGCCGCCGCGCTCTGCCACGGCACCGCGCTGCTGCGCTACGCCAGGCGTGCCGACGGCTCGCTGCTCGCCGCCGGCAAGACGGTGACCGGTTTCGCCAATGCCGAGGAGGATTTCGCCGACAAGGCGACGTGGGAGATGGGCGCGCTCGAGCGCGGCAAGCATCTGATGCCCTGGCGCATCGAGGACGAGTTGAAGGCCATCGGTGCCAATTATGTGCAAGCCGGGCTGTGGCGCGGCTTTGCCGTGCGCGACGGCAATCTGATCACCGGCCAGCAGAATTTTTCCGGCGCCGAGACCGCGCGCCTGGTCTGCGAGGCGCTGGGCGGCTAGAGCAATTCCAGGAAAAGTGTGAGCGGTTTTTGGAGTGCGCCCCTCGGAGCGGACAGCTTGACTAAGCAGAATTGACTTGGAAGCCGGGCTTTCGAAGGATGGAAGCCATGACTGCACATCGCGCGC